>CAJQKX010000382.1 GCA_905479025.1 uncultured Paraglaciecola sp. | reverse complement strand
TAAGGTCACGGCAAGAAGGAATCTGACGACCTACTACTTTGCCATTATGCGCAACCTTGTCAGGGAAGGGGCAGGGGTGGCTCTGGTGGATCCATTCAACGGAGAAATAGAGCTTAATGACGGTGTTTGCTGGCGACCCTTTAAGCCGGTTGTAAATTTTGAGCTAGGGCTTATTACAGCGGTGGATCAGCCAAAGCGAAAACCGGCAGACCTTTTTCTGGATAAATTGCGAGCGCTTCTCTGCGTACGCTCTAGTTAGTGCCCATCCAGAAACTACTATAGTGCTGATATAGCAGTAAAGATCTGTCATTAGAACGTAAAAATCCTCTTGAGTTTGTTATGTTGAAGTTGCGAAACAATAACCTAACAACCAAGAGGATCTAACGATGCGAGAGACCCGCACCGTCCAGAGCAGTATATTCGATTTTTACTCGAAACACGACCACGGTGCACTACTTGAAGCACTCTCTGATCGTCTTGATTTACACCCTGATATTCTTAAGTTGCTGCAGGCGGATTTGATAGATCCATCGCTTAAGGCAGTAGGCTGCCGTGGTTTGAGTGTAGACAGTGTGTTCCGGTGTTTGTTGCTCAAACAGATACTAGGCATCAGTTATGATCAGTTGTCCTTCCATTTGTCAGACTCACAAACTTACCGTACATTCGCTCGACTCTCTGCTCAACAAGCCCCCAGTCGTGCAGGCCTTCAATCTGTTATACGTAAAATACGAGCGCAGACGCTTCAGGCAGTGCATGAAAAGTTATGTATGCAGTGGCATGAGCAGCAATTGTTTCAGCATGATTACATACGCATAGATTCAACGGTTGTAGAGAGTCACATTGCACCGCCTAGTGATAGTCGACTGCTTGATGATTCGGTGCGCGTGCTCAGTCGATACTTAGCAACGTGTCACCGTTATACCGGCTATAAGGTTCGTTTTACAGATCAGAGGAAGAAATCTAAACGGTTGGCGTTTGCCATTTTTTACGCGAAAGCTGCTGAAAAAGAAGTACTTTATCCTCAATTGCTTTCCTGTGTGGGGGTGATTCTTAAACAAATTGACAGAACGTTAGCGCAGCTAAGCAACGGCTCCTACGACAACGAGCCGTCGCTGCGTTGGATCGCTGAAGTCGAGCATTACAGGGGGTTGCTACTCAGGGTGGTAGATCAAACACAGCAACGTGTATATGAAAAAAAGATCGTACCTGCCGAACAAAAAGTGGTGAGTATATTTGAAGAACATACCGATATTATCGTCAAAGGGTCACGTGATGTGCAGTACGGCCACAAGGTGAACCTAGCCACTGATCGTCAAGGGCTGATTACTTACTTTGAAATACTTGAAGGTAATCCTGGGGACAAGGCACTGTATTTGCCGGTGTTGAATTCCCATCAGGCATTGTTCGCAGAACTGCCGCACACGACTATCGCTGATGGTGGATACGCTAGCCCGGCAAACGCAAGTACTGCCCGCGCGGCAGGGGTCACTCGTTCAGCGTTTCACAAACGCGCCGGACTGGGGTTTCATGCTATGGGGGTGAAACGCAAAACGCTGAAGACACTCAGAACTTTCAGAGCCGGTATTGAGGGTAATATCTCTGAGCTAAAACGTGCCTTTGGCATGAGTAAGGCTCGATGGAAAAAGCACGATGGCTTCAAGGCTTTTGTTTGGTCCAGTGTGCTGGCTTACAACCTGGTGCGTTTGTCCAGAATCTCAACTGCCTAAGCAGCCATAACCAAATAGCTCATGCACAACGAGAAGTAAAAACACCTTCTCGTTGCACCAACATCTATAAAAAATGGCGCTTTACCGCAAAAATGCTTGAAAACACCTTTAGGTGACAGTTCCAAACAGATTTAGTATGGTTAAGTTCGAGCGCAGATCTACGCCCTATACGCATAACTCCAAATTAGCCTGTTTCTGGATGGGCACTAGCTAATAACAAAGAGAGCCTTGGACTCTTTAGAGGCGGCAAAAAACTAACGAGCTTCCGGCTACGACCTCCAACAGCTATAATTGATAGGCTCTTCCTACATAGTCCAAATAGGTTATTGTGGATGAATACCAATACGATCCCTGATGTAAGATCCAATCAACGAAAATGAAATTATCATTGATAGCTGCTGTTGCAGAGAACGGAATCATAGGGTCCGGATTGGATATACCCTGGCAAGCAAAAGGAGAACAACTACTATTTAAAGCACTAACCTATAATCAATGGTTGCTCATAGGTCGAAAAACGTTCGACTCAATGGGCAAGTTACCTAATCGAAAGTACGCTGTAGTATCGCGTACTGAGTCGAACTCCATCGATCCAGATGTCTTGTTCTTCAAAAGCACTGAGGACGCAGTGGAATGCCTGGAAAAACTAACAGATCACGCCATTGTTTCTGGTGGCGGTGAAATATACAAGGCTGTATTACCACTAGTCACCACAGTCCACCTATCAAGAATTCACAAAAAAGTAGACGGTGACGTGCATTTTCCAGAATTGCCTTCCAGCTTTAATAAAATATTCGAGCAATCTTTTTCGTCCAACATAGATTACACCTATCAGATATGGCAAAAGAGCTAAAAATTATTATGGAAGCTAAACAAACACATGGTTGATTTAGTGCTGTTACACGGCCCGCCGGCGTCTGGAAAACTAACTATTGCCAAAGAGCTTAGTGCGCTGAGTGGTGCGCGTGTTTTCCATAATCATCTAACACTGGATGTTGCCAAATCTATGTTCGATTTTGGAGAGGCTGAGTTTTGGGATCTTGTGCATGA
>CAJQKX010000381.1 GCA_905479025.1 uncultured Paraglaciecola sp. | reverse complement strand
ACAGATGATGCGATTAATCACGTGGCTAATGTTCTACGCGCTAAAAGTGGGCAAGCAGTCGTGTTATTCAATGGTGATGGAAGCGAATATAGTGCCCAATTCTTTGAAGTGACCAAGCGTAAGGTAATTGTTCACATAGATTCAAAGATTTCAATCAGCATAGAATCGCCACTTAGTATTCATCTAGGACAAGGTATTTCTCGAGGTGATAGAATGGAATGGGTGATCCAGAAGTCAGTCGAATTAGGTGTCACTGAAATCACGCCACTTATTACTGAACGCTGTGGTGTAAAACTAAGTCATGACAGGTGGTCTAAAAAACATGAGCAATGGCAAAAATTAGCCATAGCAGCCTGTGAGCAATCTGGCAGAAATGTATTACCGGTGTTACATGCGCCTAGTTTATTTTCAGATTGGGTAAATTCATCCACCAATCAAGTCCGCCTTACCTTACACCCAAGAGCTGAAAAAGCATTTAGACATGTGTCTATACCTCCTGCTGGAGCCAGGTTACTGATTGGTCCAGAAGGTGGTTTTTCAGACCAAGAAATTTACAAAACCGAACAAAATGGATTTCAAACTATTCAACTGGGACCAAGAGTTTTACGCACTGAAACAGCTGCAATTGCTGCCATATCTGCTCTGCAGGCAATACACGGGGATCTATAGAAAGTCTGATACCTTTACAATTACTCAAAAAATAATGGTTAATTGGCTATGCGTAGCACTAAAAAAAATAATAAATCCATGCAACTTATCTCTAACAAAACAATAAAAGATATATTGCCTTAGCCTCACATCCTATATTGGATGATGCACGCGATTGTGCGATGTAAAGTTGCGGGTTAAGTATTTATATCTGTAACAACATCGCTATGAAAGTACTTTGAGCAACATTGATTGTCGGTCTGAATTAGGCAAAAGGGTAAAGCCTACTATTGCATATATTATATAAGCACCGCCTTCTTGGTATTAATACTTCATCACTCAAAATTAAAATGCCTGCTAAATTAGCAGGCATTTTAATTTTGGCTGTGGGCAACTGCCCGTTAATTAATGCAGAATTCTGGTCTTAATTGTGCCATCAATTTTTTGTAGCTGCTCAAATGCTGCTTCTGCATCATCGGTTTCAACATCAATTACTACGTAACCAATGTTTTGATTGGTTTGTAGATATTGCGCCGTAATATTCAAACCTTTTTGCGCAAATGCTTGGTTGATTTGAGTTAACACTCCTGGCGCATTTTTATGAATATGTAATAAACGTGAGCGATCAGCTTGTTCAGGCAAAGATACTTCTGGAAAATTAACGGCCGACAAGGTCGAACCATTATCACTGTATTTAGCGAGCTTTCCGGCAACTTCGACACCAATATTTTCCTGGGCTTCTTGAGTACTTCCACCTACGTGGGGTGTCAAAATAACATTATCAAACTGGGTCAGAGGTGATTCAAAAAGCTCGTTATTTGACTTTGGCTCTATTGGGAATACATCGATGGCTGCACCAGCCAATTTACCACTTTTCAGGGCATCTACCAAAGCATTTATATCAATAATAGTTCCTCTGGCAGCATTCATTAGGATTGCACCATCTTTCATCATACCCAACTCTTTAGTACCGATCATATTTTGAGTTTGTGTGGTCTCAGGTACGTGAAGGGTGACTACATCGGAAGTATTCAACAGCTGTTTTAACGTTTTAACTTGTGTTGAGTTACCTAACACTAATTTGTTTTCAATATCAAAAAACTGTACTCGCATTCCAAGATGCTCGGCCAAAATACTTAATTGCGTACCAATGTGGCCATAACCAATAATACCTAAAGTTTTACCCCGCGCTTCAAAAGAGCCCACTGCGCTTTTATCCCAAATGCCCTTATGTGCCTTAGCATTTTTTGCAGGCACACCACGCAAAAGCAAAATGATCTGAGCAAGAGCCAACTCAGCAACTGAACGAGTATTTGAAAAAGGCGCGTTAAAAACAGGTATACCTCGCATTTGCGTAGCCACCAAGTCAACTTGGTTAGTCCCAATACAAAAACACCCTACAGCTACTAACTTATTAGCCGCGACAATAACCTTCTCATTCAGCTGTGTTCTGGAACGAATACCCACAAAATGTACGTCTTTAATTTTGGCAATCAATTCATCTTCAGGGAGTGATGTTTTTAAATACTCAATGTTTTCATACCCATTAGCATGAAGAGTATCCAAGGTACTTTGATGAAGACCTTCAAGTAGTAATATTTTGATTTTTTCTTTCGGCAACGACACTTTGCTCATGATGTTCCTACGTGACAGTTAACTTGAGACATCTGGACGTCTATTTGGTGGGAAAATAGCAGAAATCAGTATATTTAGAAAGGCAATAATGACTAAATCCATATTAAAAAAGTGGATTTATAGTTATTGTTTATACACAAAGTGCTTAACGGCTTAGTTAGCTGCCAATTATTGCAGCGATAATTCGAGGAGAATACTAGTGGCAGTCACGGCCTACAAAACCTTATTTAGTGAATATCACAGTGGCCCAACTTCTTTTATCCATATGTTATCTAAGCCTATTGCACCAATACGTGACGTAGATTTATACCAAGACGACGCAGATAAATTAAAAGAAGCAGTGGACAAATCCGCAAAAAAATCAACACAAAGCTGATTTTTTTGGGGTCCATAACACTGATAAGGCCATTCAACTAAATCAACTTGCTTACCATACTAAAGAGTCCGTGTGTTTCATTGACTGTCAACGATTGGTCGATAACTATAAGGGAGAAACTGAGACATACCTATCAAAACTCACAGCACAAGCTGAATCAGAAAGTTGGATATTATTCTTTGATAAAGCTGACACTTTATTCTCTAAATACTCAGATGTTAAAAATGAACTTCACGAATATACCAATCAAGAAGTCAGTTATGTTCTCAAACGTTTATCGCAGTACCCTGGTTTATCAATACTTTCGCTGACTGAAAAGCCTATAGTGGAAATGCTCCAATATGCGGTAAATAGTATAATATCATTTCGCTAGTGCCACTTGCGATTGTATTGATCTACCCCGCCCCCGGAGCTAAAGAAATATTATCAATTAATTGAAGTACATCAAGATTAGCTAATGCCAACTGGCACCTATGATGATTTTGAGTTTGTTCCACTGAACAATCCACCTGCCATTGCCTTAATACGTAAGCAGCAACGGCAGCTCTTAATTGTATCGAAAGCATCCCATCTGTCATGTTGTAATCCATCTCTATCGCCTTCGACTGCTTAATAGTAGGATGGGGAACAATCACAATATTCACAATTTGTTGCCATTGCTGGTCATAAGGACTGGCTTCATGCACATGAACAGCCCCTTGGATCAAATCTATAAAAGTAAAACGGGTTGACACAAAATCCCGAAAACGATTACTCTTTCGATCATAAGCACGCACATGCCAGCGATGACCATTATTGATAATTGAGTGAGGCACTAACGCTCGTTCTGTTTCACCGGATGATACTGAAACATAACCACACTTCACCCCTTGTTTATTATGAATAGCTCGCATGATACTGGCAATTATTGCTACATTCGGATGTATCAGCCTGACCGCATCAAAACACTGCTCAGATGGCTGGACACCAGTTGAAATACCATTACCAAAACCGCGACTGAGGGAAGTTAAAATCACCTCTGGATCATGTTTATATATTGGCTGAAAGACATCTGTTCTATGATAACTTTTGGTTTGATGTCGCAAGATAAGATTATGTGGGGCAAGTTCTTTATAAGTACTGAAGTCTCGTGTACTGGCAGCCAACCCTGTTTTAAAACGTTGGATCAAATCTGTACGGGCAATATGACCAAAAAACTGCAGACTAAAATCAATAAATGCCAAACGGTCTGATTGTGCATGGGGTAACTCTGCCAGCTTTTTTTCTATTTGTAATTCATTTAAATTATTTTGGTATTCCATCAAGATAGACTCATAATGACTAGATCATAAGAGATTAAAGTATTCCCCCCTTCAATACAATCATTATGATTACATCAATAATATAACTCATTCACATTAAACATGATGTTTTACCATATAAAATATCATTCCTGAGTTGAAGGTAATGTCGTAGTTCAAGTTCCCATTATCCTCGGACACAATAAACATTATAAATTAAAAGATTAGATAACAATCCACTTATGGCGCTAAAAATAGCTTTTAGCTATATACCAAGAGTGATTGAGTGACTAGATATGAATATGATGATCGCTATCAGGACATTTTGAACCACATAGAAACGGAGCGAGAAACGCGACTCATTATCGATGTAGAACCAGAGAAAGTATCTGGTAAAATAAACCCAGCCCCCCCCGCATTCAATTATTAATACTGCTCAATCAGAAATTGTCTGTGATCAGTTTGGTGTATTCGTCGGTATCTTAGAAAAAAAGATAACAAATAAATTAAAAAGTAAACGTGCAAATATTGCGTAATTTGAGGAATCTGCAACTAGATAACACCTGCTGCTTTGTATAACTGAAGATGTACTTTAACTAATGCTTTTATGTTTCGTTGATAACCACCACCTATTACCGCTGCAACAGGTAAACCTTTACGTTTGCAAATATCAAAAACCATGCAGTCTCTTTGATACACCCCTTCAGTACTGATGCTTAAATGCCCCAAATCATCATTGATGTGAATATCGACCCCCGCATCATAAATGACTGCATCAGGTTGACAAGTATTAATGGCCAAATACAAAGCACTGTCGACTGTGTCTAAATATTCGCTATCTTGTGTTCCTTTAAGCAAATTAAAGTCCATATCTGAGTGTTGTTTTCGGTACGGGAAGTTTTTCTCTGCATGAATAGAAACCGTATAGATTTGGGTATGGTTTTCAGCTAACTTCGCAGTCCCGTCGCCTTGATGTACATCACAGTCGAAAATAAGTACCTTATCAATCTTAGGACTTTTCAGCATAGTCAAAGCAGCTAAGTACAAATCGTTAAAAAGACAAAAACCAGAACCATAATTAGCAAATGCATGATGATAACCCCCAGTCAAATTTAATGCTTTACCATGCTCTAAGGCTAGTTCGGCACTTAACACAGTGCCGCCTACAGCTGTTAATGAGCGCTGAATAAGCTGAGCAGACCAAGGAAAGCCGATACGCCGCATTGCCTTTGCATCCAGATTTCCAGTAAGGAGTTGTTGTACATATTGTGGATTAAAGACTTTGCATAAGTCTTTTGGAGAAACAGGAGTTGGCCTGAAAAAGCTATCATCTGTCACTCCCTGAGTAGCTAATGCATTTCGGATACCTTGATATTTTTCAGTAGGGAAACGATGACGTACAGGTAAGTCAAGTTGGCTATAAATAGGATGAAATACCAGTGGGATCATAATATTGGTCGATTATTGTTTTAGAATGAATATGTACTATTAATGGACAATATCAGTTCAAAACACGTTAAAGTATTTTAAATTAACAAATAAACTATTTAGGAACAGATTGTGAGAACGATGCACACAGTGTTATATGCCTTTCTATCTTTTATCTTTGCCCTAACAACACAAGCAACAGAATTAGAGTATCAAGATAAACAGCAGTTACATGATATTCATCAACAGATATCTGCAAAACGTATTGAACAGGACATTCGTAAATTAGTTGGCTTTGATACTCGTCACACATTGTCTGAAACAAAATCGGACACGCGCGGAATAGGTGCGGCTAGGCGCTGGATCAAGTCTGAATTTGATAATATCTCTAAAGCCTGTGGTGGTTGTATAAAGGTATATTTCCAATCACAAACCATTCAAGGTGAAAAGCGTATTCCTGATGCGACTGAAGTAGTCAGTGTGATTGCGGTGCAAACGGGTAGCACTGATCCTAACCGCTACGTTATGATGTCAGGCGATATTGACTCTCGCATTTCAGATGTCATGAATTTTACTGATGATTCACTTGGCGCAAATGATAATGCTTCTGGCGTCGCAGGCATCATAGAAGCAGCACGCGTGCTTAGCCGATACAAGTTCAACAGCAGTATTGTTTACGCCGCTCTGGCTGGCGAAGAACAAGGACTATTTGGTGGGAAAATATTAGCTGAAACAGCAAAAAAGAAGGATGGCGTTTAAAAGCAGTGTTAAATAACGACATGATTGGCAATATTGCCGGCATAAATGGCGTTATCAACAATACCACAGCTCGTATTTTTGCGGAGGGCACTCGCTACACCGAAACAGATGCACAAGCACGCACACGCAGGTATACGGGTGGCGAAGTAGACTCTCCTAGTCGCAACTTGGCTCGTTATATTGATTTAATGGCTGACAGATATATTCCTAACTTAGATACTATGGTTGTTTATCGTTTAGACAGATTTGGCCGCGGCGGACATCATCGCCCTTTCAACGATTTAGGTTATCCAGGTGTACGTATTATGGAAACTAACGAACATTACGATCGTCAACACCAAGACCTCCGAGTAGAAGATGGGGTGAAATATGGCGATACCATAGACGGTGTTAATTTTGATTATGCAGCTAAACTCACCGCTTTAAATGCTGTGTCGCTGGCTGGCATGGCGTGGGCGCCCTCTCCACCAGCAAAGGTAACGATAAAAGGTGCAGTCCAACCCAGTACTTCATTGAGCTGGGCGGCACTAGAAAAAAGCCAAAACAAGCAGCTCGCTGGATACAAGATTTATTGGCGTTACACCGACTCACCGCAATGGCAATACAGTAAATTTATCGGTGACGTTACCCAATACACATTAGAAAATGTGGTAATAGACAACTACTTTTTTGGTGTCGCCAGTGTGAGCAAAGAGGGTTTTGAGAGTCCTGTGGTGTTTCCCGGTGCTGCAGGCTCTTTTGATGACTAATAAAGCAAGCAATATATAGAAAATAACAAAGCGGTAATATAGTTTAAGATATTATTTTCTCTAACTATGCACGGATCTGTTCGTCGCTCATAAACCAAATATTTCTCGGTCGTTAGTGATGCTTCACCCATCGGCCTATAAGCATAAAGCTGAGTTGTCGCGATACCAATTTCTGCACCTAGCCCGAGTGCACTACCATCAGAAAAACGCGAAGAATCACACCCATCTTGCGAATTTGCAATCCATTAGGACGATTGTTGACCACTCATTTAGCACCAATGGGGCCTGCCAAACCAGCAATAACTTTAATTGATAATGCCATAGCTACAATTCTTTCATCATTTAAGGTGAGCCTGTCAATTATCGAATTGCTCAAATTATTTTCTTTGCCTGCACTAAGTCTTATTTACATGCGGTAAGAATTGTTTGCTTTTTTCACGCAATGTCGTATCTATAACAACCACTACCTAGTTTTAATTGACTCCCCTAAAATGGCTAACACCTTGGATGCTTAAGCCGTACTTAGTGTGAACGTTCTTATCATGCTCATAATGTCTCTAACAGGGCGACATGTTTATCTGAGATAATCGGGCCAGTTTGTTCTTGAAAATCACTCGCAAAATTTTTATCTTCTTGATTAGTAATAAAATTCAATAAACAACTACTGTAGTTTGATTTAGCTTTTGCCAACTTAGTACCATCATGTTTGCGTACCAATATCGTATCACCTACGGCAAATTCACCTTTAACCTCTATTAAGTCGTCACTGGTGAGCGCTTCACTGTGCGCGTCTAGTTTGGCGGTAAAGTTATCTTCAACTATCACTTCACCCTGAGCGGTAGATGTATGTGTCATCCAGTGTAAATGTTCTTTCATTGGAGAAGGATCGGATGAGAAATGTGTGCCCGGGTTTTCGCCGTTTAGCAACTTGGTAAATGACAACTTATTAAAACCATTCACTATATAGGTATCAATACCGTGCAAGGTCGCTTTTTGAGCTGCTTCTACTTTAGTTATCATGCCACCTGTGCCAACTGCACTGGTCGCGCCATCTGCCATGGCCAAGATGTCTGCTGTTATCTCTGAA
>CAJQKX010000380.1 GCA_905479025.1 uncultured Paraglaciecola sp. | reverse complement strand
CGATTTGAGTATTGATTCCATCTGGGAGCGAATTAATATAGCCGTCAATTGATGCCATTTTTAACGCTTTATCAAGCTTAACCAAGTCAATGCTCTCTGCGTCGAATTCAAGACAAACATTAGACGCGATCGAGCCATCTAAAAGAAATACGTTCTGAGGAATAACTGCAAGCCTGGAATGCCAATCTTCTATACATTGAGCAATAGGAACTTTATTGATCAATATGTGCCCTGCAGTGGGAGTTATTAATCCTTGAATCAAGTTCACCAGCGTAGATTTCCCTGACCCTGACGTTCCAACTAATCCTATCGAATCACCTGCCCGAATCTTTAGATTCAAATCAGTTATCACTTTCTTCGAATTTGAGTTGTATGAGAACTCAACATTTTTTAGCTCTAAATCTTCAAACGAATGGATATTAACGCAATCTGTATCAAAATAATTTTTCGATCTACTTAAACCATCCATGTAGTCTTGGTATAACAAACTTACCGTGTTGGAATTGTGTCGTATAACAACAATAGCCTGTGCAAGTAAACTAGCTGAAGGTAAAAGTCTTACAGATGCCATTCCAAAAATAGCTAGGGTAGGAATTAAGGTAGTAAAATCAGAAGTTATAAAAAGTGAGCCTGTACACACTATAACTACGAATAGAAAAATAGCTAATTCCAACATATACTTGGGAACCGACGAATATATGGCGTTTAATCTTTGGGCCGCCGATAGGTCCATAGAATTTGTCTCAAATCGTTTATGAAATAATTCATTTTTCCCTAGAACCCTAAGCTCTTCATATCCATCTAAACTTTCCCTGAGGTAACTCAGTGCCTCCGCAGACTTTTTATTAACTTTAACTCCAAGGAATTTTAGCTTTGCCCTGGAGTAAATATCCCAGCCAGCTATAAAAACCAAAAGTACAGCTACTAAGGTCAACACAATGCTGATATTTTGATACGCAAGTAGGCATAGAAGCGAGAGAGAAATCAGCGATTCAGATATAAACTTTAAAATATAGTACAAGACATTCCCGGAATAATATCCTGTCAAAACGTGGATTGAATTAATGTATTCCGCGGTATTCCTTTCATTTGAATCCTTAGAGGACATAGACTGATAAGTCTCAAGCAAATGTAATTTCAAACGGACTTTCTGAGCCTCTGAGAAAGATATAATTTTCGCATTTATTGCTACACCACAAACACATCGAATTATGAAAAATATACCCAAAGCCAATCCAATCATTACCATTACTTGGACTACACTAACATCTTGAGCCGAAATGTTTGAGATGTAATTAGCTAAATCAGACTGCAAATCAGGGTCCAATATTAATTTCATATATGGACCAATTAATCCAATACCCGCTACCTCAACAGCGGACAAAATAAGAAACAACAGCAACACCCATGGTAATTTTTTGGTATCTTTGCCAAGCAGAAAAAAACTTTTTTGAATTACATTCATTGAACAACCAGAGTCTTTTTTAGACTAAAATATTTTAAAGGTATTAGTTTGAAGAAGTACAGAGTTAGGTCCACTGCTAAGAATAAAAGCTCAATAGCACCATCTTTGATTACGATTTTAAATCTGCAGTGAATTTAATTTGATTTCATAGCTTCGCGGATTAAAGCGGAGTCTAGATTTTTCTTCCCCCGAGTTAATGCATAATGGAAACCTAATACGGCCTGCTCGAAATTCATAGCAGAACCGTTCATATTTTTTAACCCAACATTACTAGCTGACTTAAGAAATGGGGTAGGATCAGGATCATAAACGACATCATAGACTATAGTGCTAGCTCTAATATTTGACCAAACCTCAA
The DNA here is from genome assembly GCA_905479025.1 of uncultured Paraglaciecola sp. The sequence continues at coordinate 1,132 of CAJQKX010000380.1, read as the reverse complement.
CTGGCAAAGGATTACCACCCACTGCAAGGGTTGAACCTAGTGATGTGCAATTCACAATAATGTCCACCTCACTTGCAACTTTAGAAATACTTGACCAGTCCACAACATCAGATTTTAATGTTTTTGACAATTTCAATGCTGATTGGCTTCGACTCGAAAGGATAACTTGATTAGGGTCATTTACCGCAGAGGCGAAGTAAGCTGCGACGGCTTTTCCGGTTCCGCCTGTACCTAATATTAGAATTGTTTGTGTAGTGAGTTTGCCGAATACAGACTCAAATGCGGTCAACGAACCTTCACCGTCTGTATTGGTTCCACAAAGATTTGCACTCTCATCCCTAAACAAACAATTAATTGATCCGATGAGTCGAGCTTCATTTGTCAGGTTATTTCCAAGAAATTGGGCTACTGCCTCTTTGTGAGGAGCAGCAATTGCGCCTCCTAAAAATCTTGAGTCACTTTTCAAAAGCATTAGCAGATCTTCTAGATTCTCAGGTGAAACATCTAACGCAATCATCTGAGAATCAACATCAAAGGCTTTGAAAGCAGCATTCCATAATTTAGGTGAACGAGCTCCCTGGCTTGGATTGAGACCAATGATAGCGGCATAGGACGATCTGGCGGGAATCACCACTGTGTTTGATGTAATCTGGTTTATGCGATCGACACTGGTCATAGAACCCTCCGACCTATAGCGCAAGCAACTGCATGCATTGACTCCATAGTATCTTTAAACTGGTCGAAATCAATCGGCTGGAGCGGATCAACTGCAGCATTTTTGGGATCAGGATGGACCTCTAACATTACTCCATCTGCTCCTGATGCGATACTGGCCAGCGACATTGATTTAACCCAGGGATTCCAGAAAGTAGCGTGAGAAGGGTCTGTAACGACTGGTAAATGAGTCAACTCTTTAGCCGCCGGTATAACCTGCAAGTCCAAAGAAAATCTCGATGTATCCCTGTGGGTGTGAGGGACGGACATCCCGCGCTCACATAAAATAATCTTAGTGTTTCCCTCGACCATTAAGTATTCAGCCGCACCCAACCAATCTCTTAGAGACGCGCCATAGTGCCTCTTCAACATAATGGGTTTTCCAGTCTTTGCACATTCCGTCAGAAGAGGATAATTC
>CAJQKX010000379.1 GCA_905479025.1 uncultured Paraglaciecola sp. | reverse complement strand
GCATAAAAATTTCGGTTGATATTTTTTGATATAAAAAAATAATTTATTAAAACTTAAACCCTCCATTTAGAACGGGTGTTTTATTTAAACGTAAAAGTTTAAGCCGTTCGTCATTTTTCTTGCTGGTAAATCTTTTCTCTTTGTTACTATCCCGTTCGCTAAATTATTAAGTGTTTTTTAATGGATCGCTTTTAGATTCGAAGTGAAACAGTGAGTATCCGCAGCCAGGGAGAAATGGAATGGTTGGTTTAGGTATTTCCTTCTAAAAATTATTTTATCCTTTTATTTTTAATTGTCCTTTTTCGACATAATGCAAGGGTTTTAATGTTTTATGAGGGTAAGGGCTTCATCCAAAAAATCTATATTTCCACAAACAGATTATGGCCTGTTATATTTTATGATTAATTTTTAAATCACGGCACAAGCAACTACGAGATGGATTTTAAATGTATATTCGAAACGTCAAAATAGAGAATTACCGTGCCTTTAAAAGTTTCGAGATTACGCTTTCAAGCCTAAGTATAATTATCGGTGAAAACGAAGCAGGCAAAACCAGCCTATTCGACGCGCTTGCCCTGCCACTTAACAGTAACGACATTAGCTTCAATAAGAAACGTCTCTCAGTATCGGATATCAATCGCGAAGCAATCAAAGACTTTTACCAAGCTATCATCGACGGCAAGGAAGATGTTGAGATCAAGGCATTGATTCCAAAGGTTCGAATTGAGGTCGAGTTCACTGAGCCAAAGAACATAATTGAAGAAGGCGTTATTGGTAAGTGGATAATCGGAGAAGAAGCCGACGATAGCTATAAGATTCGCTACGACTTCAGGCCCAAAGATGTAGATCACTTTGTAAAGACTGCCAAGGAACTACTCGAAGGCATCGAGGACATCAAAGATACACGCTGGTTCAACCTGCCAATTGAGCTGTATGACTACGACGTAACGCAAAGCAATAATGGGTTAAAGGTTAGCTATTCTGATTTAAGACTTATAGCTATCAACTCTATCAACGCCGAGCGTGATGACTTTGCCGAAAGCAACACACAGAAATCAAACGACATTCTGACCAAGATGCTGATTTCCTCTCTTGAGGATTCCGATAAGGCCAAGATTAACAGCGCGTACACTTCTTTCTTTGATGCAATCGAAAGCACTGAGACATTCAAAAAGATCGTTACACCCGATCCAGACTTCGAGAACTTCTTCGAAGAGATAGTTGATAAGCTTGAATGTATCCCCAACCTTCCAAATTTAAAAAGCATTCTATCCAACATCACCTTGAAGTCTGGTGAGAGCTACCTATATCAGCGTGGCCTTGGGTATCGTAACCTCGTATACATTTACCTGTTATTTGAGTTCTTCAAGGGCAGCAAGAATGCTCTCAACCTTTGCTGCATTGAAGAACCTGAAGCGCATCTGAGCGTGAACAACCTGCGCTTCGCAACTGACTTCATATACAAGAGCACACAAAAAGGTGGTTCATCTCTACAAACTCTAATTAGCTCCCACAGCCCACAGATCATCAATAAGCTGGAACTTACCAACGTGGTCGTCCTGTCGGGAAATGATGCCATCCACCTAACTGATAGTAAGAAGTATCTAACTAACTACCTTCGGAAGCGACCAAACTTTGACATACTAAAACTTCTTCTAAGCAACAAGACAGTGCTCGTTGAAGGTACTACCGAAGAGATGCTAATCAATGCCATACTCTATCGTGACAATGAAAACGTTAACAGCCTAGAAGTGATCTCCATCGAGCAAACAGGCTTCACAACTTTCATGGACGTTTGGCTGCAAGTCAGCAAAGGCAATACTAAGAAGAAGCTAAGCATCATTCGTGATTACGATGACAATGACTCGACCAAAGACAAACACCAAAAATACGATACCGATAACGACAACATTCGAGTGAGAACCACCAGCAAATATTCGCTCGAAGACGATCTTGCAGCGGCAGATCGAAACCTTGAGCGCCTAAATATACTGTTCAAAAAGAAGCACAAAACCCCTGAAGAGATGGCAAAATTCCTGAAGAAGAGTAAAGCAGAAAGGATGCTCATGATTGCTGACTCTATTCTAGAAGAAACGAACGAAGATCCAATCAAGCTGCCCAAGCACATTCAAGAAGCTTTGGATTTTATGAAATGATTGAAGTTCAAGTAGCCGGAGCTGGAGCAGGTAAGACTTATGGTCTAGCTGAGAAGATCATCGCACACTACGACCCAACGTCGCATAAAAAGATTTTTGCCATCACTTATACCAACAATGCCGCGAAGAACATCTCAGAAGCGATCATCAAGCAACTTGGATACTTGCCAGAAAATATCGTAGTTTGCACAGTTCATACGTTTTTATTGAATGAGATCATTTACCCTTACTCTCCTTTCGTCCTTAATGAAGTACACACTACCTCTTCACGGTGCAAAACGTTCTCAAATTTTCCCTCTGGAAAGTCTGCTGAGAAAAAACAAAGAGAAGTCAAAAGTACCATTTCAAGACTGAAGAAAATTGGAGTGATACACGTCGATGAAACATATGCCGCAGCATGGAGAGTTGTCGATGAAAACTACTCAAAACACAGCAGCCAGAAGAAGAAATTTAAAGTAAGGAAAGTTCACAAACTCCTAAGTAGTGCGATCGATAAGATTTTCCTCGACGAAGCTCAGGATCTTGATCAAAAAGCTCTTAAGGCTTTTCAACAAATCGGCGAGAATTCAGCTGACATTTACATGGTAGGCGATCCCAAACAAGCTATAGATTACCCAAAAGCTTTCAAAGGGTGGTTAACTACAAACAAAGCAAACGGAAAGGTTAAAGTGCTGCCGAATATAACGACTTCTCGCCGAGTTCCACAGAGAATCCTTGATCTATCAAATACCTTCTGTCCCAAAGGCCAAGAGCAAACTAGTTTGTCTGAAGTTGAGGGGCGTCTAACATACATTACTTCTGAAGATGATCATTACGATGCAGTTCTCTGTCATCACATTGAGAATGGAAGCTTAGTTAGCATTCTCAGAAAAGAAGGTAATTACTCAACCAAGCAGGCAGGATCATTACCAGAGTTCGACCCTGAGGTTGAAGAGCTGCTTACGAAAAAATTCCCGGAATACGAAGACGGAGTGGTTATATATTCATTACAGCGCTTCTTTGCCACCTTGTTATCTAGCAATGACAACAATAGATCAATACAAAAATTCCGTACCGAGTTAGAGATTCCATATGAAATAGAGCTATACAAAAAGCTTTGTCGATCAGCAGAGCAATACAGTTCATCCAAGGATAATTCAGCTAAGTACGCAATCAGCAGCATTCAAAGAACCAAGGGGTTAGAGTCTAAGGTGTGCGTCTTGGTCTTAACGCCAGCGATTTTCAAATGCTTAATGCAAGATGGGGTAACTAAATTCAACAAGACTTGGAATATGGTTTACGTCGCTTTAACTCGTGCAGAATTTGAACTGGTTGTTGCTGTAGACATGGATTTATTTAGTAAAGAATACAAGCATGATGATATTGTTGAGAGTCTTGAATCTGTTGGGTTTGAAGTCCTAAGCCCAAATCTTCCAAACCCCAAAACCGAAGAGAAATTAGAGGAAGCATAATATTAACCAAAAATAGAGGCAGGCCTTACATCTACACAAGTTGCCAAACGTCCGCTATTGGCCGAAAGTAAACTGCTAAAGGATTGAAGTCCACCATCAAAACCATCCCCTCCGAACCCTCACCTCTGTTATCATCCCCCCCAACAAATAAACTCAATCTTCCACAGGATCCCCATGCTTTCACAGCAAGCATTACTTACCGTCCTCAGCGACGGCGAATGGCATTCCGGTGAAGATCTCGGCGCGCACTTCAATGTCAGCCGCGCGGCAATTTGGAAACAGCTCAAGCAATTACAAACCGCGGGTATCGCGCTCGAGTCTGAACG
>CAJQKX010000378.1 GCA_905479025.1 uncultured Paraglaciecola sp. | reverse complement strand
CGATAGCTGATAACCCTAGCTGAAGTGTCTCATCGTTGTAGTGTACGGACAAAGATTGGGTGAATTGCACATGTTCCTCATCAAATATTGAGAAATCCAGGGTGATGAAATGATTAGCTTTGCTCCCATGAAACTTCCAGGTCGTATCGGTTATCTCTGTGCCATCCACTACAGGAAGCTGGCTAAATATATCGGATACGTGATCAAAGACTTTACTGTTCTCAAAGGGTAAAACGGCAGATGGAGATGCGGGCATATTTTCCTCCTAGATTAGCTGAGCGGTGAAATGAGGCGGCAGATCGTTACGATATTTCTCATACAGAGAATTGCCCTCTTTTATGCTGGCTGTGCTGAATTTTTTATCATCGAATAACACCTCGATCCACTCGGCCGTTGGCAGTGCGGTAAAGAACAAAAATTCAGGTGAGCATTCCCGCAAGAGATGATGCTTTTCCTCTAGTTGCTTGAGAAAATGCAATAGCTTCATGATGGTATGTGGCGAGTCTTCAACATAGATTGAATCAGGCAGATCTCCCTCAATCCTGCTGCTGGTTTTAACAATCCCGAACTCATTAATATGACCATTCACTTTTTTTGTGATCACTTTCATTCGACTTAAGGTATCCTCGGTACGGAGCTTTATGCCGTCAATCGCGTTAGTGAACTCACTATTAAATATTTGCTTATCACTTTCACTGGGGCGAAACAGGTTGATGGCGATATCATTCATCACGGTTCGAGTGACTCGACCACAGCTATTGACCCACTCTAGATTATGTGGCGTTAAATAACTCATCCGTTCTGTTGTATCAGAATGAGAGCGATCATTGAGAAGAGTCGTTGGATCAAAATTATCAGACCGTGCATAAACAGCGGTGGTTTTAATGAGGCTAGGCCCGAAAAACTCCTCGACTATCGTTCTGTCACATTGGGCATCAAAAAATTCACGTCTTTTAAATACACCATTTTCCATAAGAGCCATTGATGCGTCTAAAAACACAGAGGTAACACCTTGGCTATTAAGGTTTTTAGTGATTTTTTCTCGTAATGAGCTCTCATGCAGCAGCCTTAACAGGCGTCCAGTGGGGCTTTGCAGGCCAAGTTGTGCTGAGTTAAATTTTTTTGTCAGTTGCCGGGATTTCAGAGAAAAAGCACTCACATCCTTAATATAGCGAAGCACGGCCCTACCGATATCTTCTTTCATTGAAAGAGCTTTTACCCTGTGTAAGCCATTCGCGCGGCCTTTAAAGTATTCGCACTCGATATAGGTCACCTTGCCATTAACGTGGCGAGAAAACCTAAAGTCAGCAAAGGTTAGTTTAGGGATGTCACTTGATTGAACGGTTTGGTAGGCCATTAGCCAAGTAAACAAAAGACTCTCAGCTTCACACACGGGCATAGGCTTAGCCGAATTTTCTGGCTCTTCTGCATATCTTGCTAAGTCCTTTATAAAATTCAGATCAAAGAGTCCAGTTTGTGCTGTTATATTAAAAAGATGAACGGCGCACCTTTTACCGCTTGATAAATAATTTTCTATCTTGTTAGACGGTATCGCTTTATTGTTTAGCAGCTTGTATAGGATGTCGTTTGAATATTTAGGGTTTGTGTGAGAAAAGACAAAGATTTCTAGGCCGGTCTTATGCTGGACGGTTAACTCGGGAAGAGTGGCTAGTCTTTGGGCCAGCTCATTAAAAAAGGTACGTTTTGTCTTTACGATTCGTATGTGTTTCTTTGAACGGGTCTCTTCCTTGTCCTTGCTCTTGTCTGTTAGCGGAAGAAGATCAGGAATATTGTCTGCGGCTATACCTGTCTGTTTAAAGATCTCAATAAGAGCATCTTTTGATCCTTGTATGCTCAGCAGTGCTGTTTCAACGGTGATTTTAAACGATTGTATTAGCGCTTTAGGTGAGCCTAAACGCGTGTACAAATCATCGCCTATGCCCACATCTTCACGACGAAGCCAGGTATGCTGAGAAAACCAGTGATTGAGATTAACAGGGTCTACCGGATCCATAGGAGCGGCTTTTGTAGCAGCCAAAACCTCCAAATAATCCTGTTCTGATTGCAGCAATGTTTTGGTAAAAGTACCAAACGCCAAGGCTGTTTCAATGTCTAATTTTAAATATTTGAGACCTGTGCTCTGTGTTTTGGTGCCATGCTCTTTAACTCGCCAGGCTTCGAATAGTTTGAGTACATTAGCTCTGTTCTTACTATTAATTTCAATAGTACTAAGAAAATTCCAGAAGTTTCTGGTATAGCGGCTGAATTTTTCTCTACGGCCATCTGCAAATTCTTTGGTCATGAAATAGCGGTAATGCGCAGCATTCAAGGCTCGAAAAATAAGTCGTTTATAATCACAGTCTGCACTGGATATAGATATTGAATAAGAGGGAGAGCTATAGGTCCCCGTATTTTTTGGCACGGTGAACGTTGTTGCTTCGGGGTTGTATGCAAGTGGTCGTATATCTTGCGAGGCGTTTAGTGCACTCAACATCTCCGCCTGTTCCTGAAGTAAGTAGCCATGCTCAGTTGTATCTAGACTGCTTTGGTCGCTCTTTATCTCAGTGTTGTGGTTTTCTCCATCAAGTTCAGGCATCAACATTTCCTTGTTCTAGGCGCTCGCGTTCCCAACAGCTGTGGATGTATTCTTTAGTGGTGCTTGCCGCGTATTTATTGTCTACTTTATGGCCGGCAAATTTTGCGGTTGCAAGATAAACCTGTGAAGTTGTTGTTACATCATCAAACGCGATATTGCTATTCTTACAATTATCATAGAAGAAATCCGTAATGCTACTGTGGCGCAAGACGTGATGCGTGTGGTCGTCATCTAGAGCTTGACCTGTGCCCTCTAGCTCATCTCTCTCTTGCATTGCCAGTACGGTCTTTTTGGTTTTAGTAAAGGCTTCTGATGCACTGCGTTTGGTGATGGAGTCTCCTCTGTTTGCGTTAGCGTTAGAAACAAGAAGGGTATCGGATGTCGACTCAGGCCGCTCCTCCTCAAAGTATCTTCTATATTTAACCAGGAGGGTGCGATGGATGTATAAAGTTCTTGATCTGGCTTTTGAAGCTCCTTTAGTAAATTTACTCTGAAGATGGAATTCAAATTCCGGCTGTTCACCCTCTTTATCCATTTGTTTGAACAGTGACTCAAATCCTGGGTAACGTTTTCCACCTACAGTAAAATCATTCAGAACCAACCCCTGATTCTCCTTGGAGCGCAGCCCAATCTCTCCAGCTGATCGCAGTAACAACTCATCTTAATGAGGTTGTGTTGCGATATAAGATGGTGCGCAATGCAAGAGAAAGATACTTCACGCTTGTTCTGGACTTGGTATTTCGCCTAGTCGCTTCCTTATAATCTGGGTAAAGAAAGAGGTTTTTACTATTGGTAAAACCTGTCATGGCTAAATAGTCGTAATATCCTCGCAATGCCCTTAGGTATTTATCTATTGATCTGGCCGATGATTTTTTTTCGCCAACGAGATAGTCATTGAGGTAGTAATTTAGTATCTCTTCAGGAAAATTATGGTGACGATCCAGGCTGACCTTTTCATTCTCTTTGGAGTAGCTAACTATCCAGTTGAAGAAATTCTTTAACCTGTTATGAATTTCTGTTTGACCGCTATCTGGGATCTCATTTTCATCGATTTGATCCCTTCGCATACCAGCTTTATTAAACCCCTTTATTTTCGACCATATGATCCCTTTATCAGCAACGGCCTTGCTAAAAAGTGATGGGAGAAGTAACAATGTTAAATCTTCATGATAGAAAATAGTGCAGCTGTGAACCTCACTCTTGTGGGTATGAATAGACACGATTTATTTTGATCCTTTCTGTATTTTCATTCTTTTCCCACTTTCTCAGACTTGTCAAATAGTTCATCTGGCATCACGGTAACGTCGTAGCTCTGCCCACTTTTCTTTTAGCTCATCCACTCTCTGCCGACCGGGGTGCTTACACCAGCGTTTGATCGTAAG
>CAJQKX010000377.1 GCA_905479025.1 uncultured Paraglaciecola sp. | reverse complement strand
GCACAGCGCTGGAAATACAAACGCCCTACACCTTCAGACTTTTTCCGCACTATGGAAGAAGCCTCAGGGGTAGACTTAGATTGGTTCTGGCGCGGCTGGTTTTATAGCACTGATCATGTAGATATTTCCATAGATAAAATCTCAAAATTACGTTTGGATACTAAAGATCCTGATATTGACTTCAATCGTTTGCGCCAGGAAGAACTAGACAAACCTATGTCTTTTACAGATGAGCGTAACAAATCCGAAGGTAAAGAGCTTTGGGTAGAACGTTTTTCTGATATCACTGATTTTTATGACAACAATGATCGCTTTACGGTTACTAACAAAGAACGTAACAAATATAATAAATTCTTGAAAGACTTAAAACCTTGGGAAAAAGTGGCTTTTGAACGCGCGGTAAAAGAAGACAAAAACTATTATGTTTTGGAGTTTTCTAACAAAGGTGGTCTGGTTATGCCGATTATCTTAGAACTCACCTTTGCTGATGGCAGCACAGAAAATCAATATATCCCTGCTGAAATTTGGCGCCGAACGCCTAAAGCAGTTAATAAGATGATTATTACTGAAAAAGATAAAGAATTGGTAAGTGTCACTGTTGATCCGCGCTGGGAAACAGCCGACGTAGAGGTTAATAATAATCATTACCCACGGCAGATTATCCCGTCTCGTATCGAAGCGTATAAGTCTAAAAAACGTAAGGCCAAAGTTTATCGAGATATCATGCAAGATATCAAAACTGAGCTAAAAACAGACAGTGGCGGTGATAATGACGACAACCAGGACAATGATGAATAACATATCGAAATGGTTAGTAGGAACGCTGCTATTTGCAGCGTTCTTTGTTTCGGCTCATCAGCAAAAAACCGCTTTTAGCACTGTTTTGTTTAACCCTCGCTCTGAAAATATCGAAATCATGCACCGCTTTAGGGTGCACGACGCAGAACATGCAGTAAAGCAAATATTGGGTAAAGACGCGGATATCATTGACTCAAAAAAGACTCAAAACCAGTTTGGTAACTATGTTCATCAGCGCTTTAATTTGTTTGATAGTGCTCAGCAACACCTGCCACTAAAAATGGTGGGGGTCGAACTAGATGGTAAGTTTTTCTGGGTATATCAAGAAACCACACAACCGACCAAACTAGACAATATGACAATCCGTCATGACGCCTTACGTGATCTTTGGCCAGAGCAAGTCAATACCATTAATGTTGAAGGTAAAGGCAAACTACAAACATTGAGTTTTACCGATTCAGTCGAACTGCTAACACTCACATTTGAATACTGAATCATTACCTTGCAACAAAGCTGATCTAGATCAATATGGGCTAATGTTCATCACCTAAAATCACCTCAGTTATAATGTTATCTAACAGAAGTGAATCATTATGTGGGATTTAATACTGCACGACCCCGTGGCTTGGGGCTCTATTCTTGGTATAGGTATAATGGTAGTTATGGGGGGGTATTATGCGTATTTGTTTATCCATAATGCTAAAGATGATCTTTAAATTTTAACGTTTTATCTAACACAACCACCTAGTAAGGCTGCCCCATAGAAAAAGGCAGTGTACAAGCACGTTGCACAGACTCAGGATTACCTATCATCTCGTCGTAAGGCGATTCGTGTAACATTTGTGCGGCTAACACATTACAACCCTCAAACGCATCGCGGATAAATTGCGAGCTATGAAAACGTTTAGGGCTTTCACCTTCATAGACCAAACCTGTGTTACCACCTACTGTAAGCTTGACTAAGTATACGTTCATCTCGTATGAACACACGGTTAGCATCTCCACAGAGATAGATTGTGATTTAATATCCTTAATCCAAAATTTAGTTTGTTGCATAAACTTTGCTCTAAGCAAATTAATTATTATAATTCATATACGCCATAGGTAGTGAATCGGTTCAACTATAAACATCAGTATGTAGCTCTCAATAGAGATTTTACTAAGAGATAAGATACAGTTAATTAAATCAAGAGTGGCGATTATAACTACGGGGATATATTCCTAACGTTCTATTTTGTTGTTTTTTTACCGCCTCTATTCGAGACATATCGAATACCCTGTCACCTCACAAATAATGAAAACCCAACAATTTCTTTAGAACACCTAAGCAGCACCTACCCCAGATTTGAAACGTTATAAAAATTTAGCTAGGCACTTAAAACCGACTGACTAATCCTCATAACCCCAAGGCGCTGGGGGGGGTAATATAGGCTTGGTTAGATCAAAATCTACTCTAAACTCTCTTCCTTCTCGCACTAGACGATATGAAAACATTTCTGGGTAAATATAGATTTGCCAAGTATTAGTAATAGATTGCGGTAGTCCTTGGTGAGTAAATAATTCTTTTGAGTATTGGTCAACAGGAAAGGATTGGATTTGGTTGTAACCTGCGCCCTGTGTATGCCCACCATACATCGTCACAGGGTCATCGGTACCATCTTTAAGTCGGTGATCATGCTTTAGACTTAGACCACTACCCGTTTTTTTAATTATCCAAGTACGCGACGCATTGTCTCCCACATAGAATGGTATCTGTAATTCAGCTTGGTCGCACTTGCGTACAAACATGACTAATTTTTCTTCGAATGCAGAGCTTGGCTGGTTATCAACCACAACTTTTCCTTCAAAGGCTTTGTCGCAGTAATGTGCGATGCTAGAGAAAAAAGTATCATGCGTTGGTATAGATACTAAAGGAGCTTGCTTGGCAAAGGCCGCACTGCTGGAAAAAGTCAAAAAAACTAAGACCCATTGTTGTGTATTCATTTTTTTATTCTTCTCATTAGTATCTTGACTATTAACAGTGTGCTTGTTGTATGACACAGGCTCTCAAACTCAACACGACATAATAATGGTTTCAATTATTAGCTTCTGTCATTGGCACTGTTATAGTAAAAATGTCTGATCTTTTAAATAACAACAATGTGCAGTTAAACATTATACTTAGCCCTAATGCCCATTCAATCCATACCGGTAAGGTATACATCATTAGCGTTACCATAATTAGAGAGTATTTCACCCATTCTAAATATAAAGCTAGGGGGTTATTTTCCAAAACCAATCCAGCAGAAATACTGCCATAAAGAACAAACAATACCATCAGCACTTGCTCTGTTAGAGTAAAGGCAGAAACGTTCATCATCAGTGACAAGCCAACAAATACCACCAATAAATACTGTATTAAACTATAAAATTTATTGATTAGTGTCAGCGGAATATCAAATTTCCTAAATTGCGTCAGGTCAACCTTACTTAGAGGATAATTTTGTTCGACATCAGCAGGTCGCCAACCTGTGCGTTTGAACCAAATAAGTAGCTTATCTTGCCAATGCTTTGCATGCCAACAGTCTTTAATTAACTGCGAATAAACATGAATATTGGCCCACAAGGGATTCCAGCTTTTTAATGCTTTTCGAATACCATATATAGGTTTTTCTGCATCTAATTCTTCTTGGAAAGAACCAAACAGCCGATCCCAAAGAATAAACACGCCACCATAATTGCGATCTATATAAATTTGGTTTTGCGCATGATGTACACGGTGATTCGAAGGGGTCACAAACACCCATTCGTACCATCCCAATTTGGGAATATGCCGAGTATGCACCCAAAATTGATAGATGAGATTTAAAGAGCCGACTGTAATTAATACAAGGGGTTCAAAACCCAATATCGCCATGGGTAAGTAAAAAATCCAACTCAAAAAGCTACTGCCACTTTGTCGTAATGCTGTTGTCATATTATATTCTTCACTTGAATGGTGTACGACATGAGCAGCCCAAAAAATATTCATTTCGTGGCCAAAGCGGTGCTTCCAATAGTAGCAAAAATCATAAAGTACAAACGCAATCACCCATATCCACCAGCTCGATTCCATTTGAAACATAGCCAGATGATCATAAGCCACGACATAAATAGTTAGCGGGAATAACTGCTTAACAATACCCGTCATCCTACTCAACACACCCACAGTTAAGCTATTAACACTGTCGTTAACACGATAATAATCGGTGCCTTTATTTTTTTCTAACAACAGCTCGATAAAAATTAATAGGAAAAAGAACGGCACTGCATATAAAATAATATTCATACTGGTCCAACACGTCTTAAAGTAGGTAAAGCACATCTACAGTCTAATAGCCTCTTAAAGAACAGTCTAGATAAGAATACAGTTACAGTATTTTACAATCTACGCATATCATTTAGATGGAATTTTAAGTAGGCTAAATTCTAAGTATTAACACAGATATTTGCTTAACGGGGAAACAATGAGTGAAGAATCGAAAAAATCCTTAGCACCGCATTTTATTATAGGTGTAATTATATTGGCAATTGCTTTGGCAGTGTTACTTTGGCCCAGCGAACCTGAACGAATTATAGTAACGCCAGTTCCGGTTGTTATGGAGCCGACAGTCGAACCTGTGATTGACGCGCAGCCTACTACTCTGATCCCTGAAACATTAGTAGAACAACCTGAGCCCGACATTATTGCCGAACCGCAGCCATTAGATATAAGTGACGGCACAGTAAAGACTAAATTATTAGCTCTATCTGACTACAATGAGTTTGCACGTTTACTGATTAATGAAGCGCTACTAGAGCGCTTTGTGATAATGACCATCGCCTTAGCTGAGGAAAATATAGCGGATAACAATAGAGTATTAATCCAGCCCGAACAGTCATTTCGCACTTACAAGCAAGCCAATAAAGAGTGGATAGACCCTGCAAGTTATAAACGTTATGCGCCTTACGTTGATGTATTAGAGTCCCTTGAAACAGCATCATTATTGCAGCTTTATCAAGAATACAAACCGGCCATTGAAAACATATTTTCTGAAATAGGTAACCCATTTGACAGCTTTGACCAGAAACTTGAAGAGGCAATTGATGTCCTGCTAGATACCCCTGAAGTCCCTTCTCCAGTCGAAGTATTTACCGATAGCGTCATGTACAAGTTTGCAGATAGACGACTGGAGTCTTTAAGCGCTCCACAAAAACAATTATTACGCACAGGACCTGAAAATATGCGCCGTATCAAAGCAAAATTACGTGAGATAAAAGAAACACTGTAATGACAACCTTCGACTTAGGTGGTTTTCAAAAACAAATAAGCACACAAAATGTGGCTTTACCTCCAGTTGATAAATGGGATCCTGATTTTTGCGGTGACATAGATATACAAATAAAACATGACGGAAGCTGGTTTTATATGGGAACGCCTATTGGTCGTAAATCCTTGGTCAAACTTTTTGCCAGTGTTTTAAAACGTGAAGACGATCATTACTTTTTAGTCACACCTGTAGAAAAGGTAGGCATTCAAGTAGAGGATGTACCTTTTATCATTACGCAATGGAAGAAAGAGAACAGTAAGTTAGTACTTACAACCAATACAGGGCAAATTATAGTCGTTAGCTCAGAGAATCCCATACAAATATTTGCAGACAAAAAAACAGGTACATATCTGCCTTACGCTTTAGTTCACAGAAACTTATGGGCGCGTTTACATCAAAATGTATTTTACCAACTAGCAGAATTAGGAGAAGAGCGAGTCTTAGATGGTAAGCGCCATCTCATGCTTGAAAGTAGTGACTATCACTTTAGCCTTGGCGAGTTATAACAGGACACTTAATATGAAAAACAGTATCTTAAAATCAACCTTGTTTTTGGCAACATTAGCCCAACCTTTTCTTGCTAGCGCCGTCATGGCGGCCACAATTATCCACGCAGGCACTCTAATCGATAGCACCTCAGATAAAATGATACAAAAAGCGACTGTGGTTATCACTGATAATAAAATAACAGCTATTCACAAAGGATTTACTGAGGGCAGTAGCGAAGATACCGTCATTGATTTATCAGACTATACCCTGATGCCAGGATTTATGGATATGCATACCCATATATCCAGCCAACATAACGGCCCCGCAAGCTACATAGAAGGCTTTACTCTGAATGAAGCAGACTATGCCATTAAAGGCGTGAGGTTCGCTGAAAAAACCTTGATGGCAGGTTTTACAACTGTGCGTAATCTGGGTGACGGCTACAACGTAACCGTGGCACTTCGTAATGCCATAAACAAAGGAATGGTTAAAGGACCACGCATATATACTGCTGCTAAGGCGATTGCGACAACGGGTGGGCACGCGGATCCAACAAATGGCCGTAGTAATTCAATTATGGGCGATCCAGGACCTATCGACGGCGTAATAAACGGCACGGCCGAAGCGCGTAAAGCTGTTCGCCAACGTTACAAAGATGGCGCAGACTTGATTAAAATCACAGCTACGGGGGGTGTATTAAGTGTGGCTAAAAGTGGTCAAAACCCACAGTTTATGGATGATGAATTAAGTGCCATTGTTGAAACAGCAAAAGATTATGGCATGACAGTCGCAGTGCATGCTCATGGCAAAGAAGGCATGTTGCGCGCCATTAAAGCAGGTGTGACATCTATTGAACACGGCACCTATATGGATGAAGAGGTGTTTAAGCAAATGAAAATGTATGGCACTTATTATGTGCCAACTATTATGGCTGGTAACTGGGTGGCTGAGAAAGCCAAGATTGATGGCTTCTTTCCCGAACTCGTTAGGCCTAAAGCCGCCGCTATTGGGCCACTTATTCAACAGACTTTTGCCAATGCCTATAAAGCAGGGATCAAAATTGCCTTTGGTACCGACTCTGGTGTTTCAGCTCACGGTGACAACGCCTTAGAATTTGCATTAATGGTTGAAGCCGGCATGAAGCCCATTGAAGCAATACGCAGTGCCACCCAAAGTGCAGCTGACTTGCTCCAAATCAGTGACACAGTGGGTACCATAGAAGTAGGCAAAATGGCAGATTTAGTTGCGGTGAAAGGTGATCCTCTAAAACAAATTACACTGTTACAAAATGTTAACTTTGTGATGAAAAACGGCGTGGTTTACAAACATCAGTAGGCTGAAACTAAAACCTTATTACAGCAGTCTTTTACTGAGTTGAAACAAGAGACTCTCACAATTCTAAAACTATAAATGGAGATATATACCTGTGAAAAAAATTCTACCCCTTTTGTTACTAGCTGCGAGTGTCAACTCAATAGCGGCAGATAGCTTTGATGCTACAGCAGAAAAAATTAAATCGGCGTTAAAAGCTGAAATCAGAACTGAAGCTGAAACCGACCGAGACAGAAACCGAAAAGCCCTACAAACATTGGAGTTTTTCGATTTACGCGACAATATGAAAATTGTTGAGCTTATTCCTGGTGGCGGCTGGTATACCAAAATTTTAGCTCCAGTAGTCAGTGATAAAGGTGAATATTATGCTGCTATTGGTACAGGGCGTATTAAAAGCTTAATTGAAGAGTCTGGTTTAGAAAAAATTAAAATTGTTGCACAAGACGCTAAACTTTATCGTAAAGAGGGTGAGCGCTTTTATTCTTTAGAAGCAAATTCTCTTGGGATAAAGGATCTTGATATGGTGTTGACGTTTCGTAACTACCACAACTTTGGTGAAGAAGGCCGCCGGAATATGAATAAGTTAGCTTTTGACGCACTGAAGCCCGGTGGTGTTTATGCTGTAGTGGATCACACCGCCCGCCATATGGAACAGCAAACCCCAGCTAACCGTCGCCGTATTGATCCTGTCCTTGCTATCAAAGAGATCCAAGAAGCAGGCTTTGAATT
Source organism: uncultured Paraglaciecola sp. (assembly GCA_905479025.1). The sequence goes on along the minus strand of CAJQKX010000377.1, from coordinate 604 downwards.
TGTTGATTATACCGACCTACACTACCGCGCTGATGACGAATTACGTTATGAAGTAGGGGTTAAATCTGTCTCAGGTAATACAGATCGCTGGACCATGAAGTTCCGTAAACCAAAGTAATCCTAGCGACTTTAAAAATGTAAGGCTGATCATGTATCAGCCTTTTTGCTTTTTGACTTACATCAATAGCAGTTTTTAATTCAAGTGGAAAAATATGCCCATCCTGCTATACCTAGTTAACGTACTGATAGGATGCAGTGTCACTTACAACAAGAGGTACTTTTGTTTGATTGGAAATCCTTTAGGAAAAATCTGGATAGATCAGTGCTGCGTTAATGTCTTGCCGTATTTTTAACATTTACGCTCTTCCTCTTTAGCAAAAGCAAAGAGGGTGTTTAGTAATGCATTAACCTGAATCTGCAGTCTCAGGTATAACCAAGGAGATTGTTATGGCTATAGGAGAAGAACTTTCCAGCATTGATTTTCAATCAATGATTGGCGGTCCTCTAGATGCAGTGGTGCGGGCACAAGCTCAGTCTGCACAAACCTCGGTTGATTTTATAAAAGCAGTTGGCTTTGATGAAGACAGTAACGAACCCACTATGG
>CAJQKX010000376.1 GCA_905479025.1 uncultured Paraglaciecola sp. | reverse complement strand
TTTGTTGGTATCCCCCTCCTTTTCAAGTACCAATGCCGTCCAAAAATGATTGGTTGGATCTTTTGGTGATAATTCTCCAGCTTGGGTGAATTGCCTCAAGGCAGATTCAGCATTACCGGCTAAATAATAAGCTTGTCCAAGAAGAAGGCGTATTTTAAGCACATTGCCTAAGTCTTTTTCTACTGGTTTGAGCAATCGAACTGCGGAGAGGTAGTCCTTCTCGAGAATGTAGTGCTCTGCCAAACCTATATTGACAGCAACGTCGTTTGGATTTACCTCAGCTGCTTTTTCTAACCAATATATTGACTGAAGATCATTACCCAGCTTTTTTTCCAACAACCACATCTGCTTCATTGCCCGTAGATTGTCCGGTTTGGCCACTAATATTTTCTCATAACGAGATTTTGCTGAAACAAAATCATTGTTAACAATATCTATGATTGCTAGATTGTGATTGGCATTTTCCTCATTTGGATTTAGCCTTAGCGCTCTTTCGAAAGAAGCAACAGCCGATTTTGTGTTGTTCTGATTGAGGTATAATAATCCCTGAAGCGCATATCCATCAGGTTTGGTATCATCACTGGCTATTAATTCTTTGATAGCAGTTTCAGCCTTTTCCAATTGATTATTTCTTATGTAACTTGATATTAGCGCGGCCTTAAAAACCAATGAGTCAGGCTCATTTTCTAGTGCATCCGATAAATATTGATTACCCTCTTCACCATTCCCTAGAGAATAGGAAGTGACTGCTAATCCCCATCTACTCGTAGTGTCTGTTGGATCTGCATCGGCGGCCCGCAGATACAGTTGTTTTCGAGCTAATAGGTCTTTTGTATCTGATAGCATATTGGCTGCCGCAACAAAAAGCGAAGCGTCCTTCTCATCTAACTTCTCATTATTGATCCTGCCCAGTGTCGCTGCTGCATCTTGGTGTTGTTTGAGTTTAAGCTGGTTTGCCGCCAATAATTTTAATATGGAATTGTCCCTAGGATAGGCATTGGCTAATTTTTTGGTAAAACGAAGGGAAGTTTCAAATTGCTTTAAAAAATATGCCGCCTGTGCTGCAATATAGATTGATTCATCATGACCTGGGATAAGTTTTAGGACTTTTTTTGCATAAATTAGCGCTGATTCATAATCTTTACTTTGCAATTTTACAAACGCGTAATAATAATTTGCTTCATGAAATAAAGGGGCGCGACTTACCACCTCACGTAGAATTTTTTCTGCCTGTGAAAATTCTTGTTTCCCAATTAGTGCTTGTACAAGCTTGATTTTAAGACGGAGGTTGGACTGCTGTATATCAACCGATTTCTGATAATAGGACAGTGCATTATCGTAGTCGTTAGCTATATAAAATAGGTCCCCTTGAAGTAATAATCCTTCGAGATGGTTTGGCTTTTCTTCCAATAACACTGCGACCCATTTCTGGGAATTCTGAAGTTGATTGTCTACCCGATAGAATAAGGCCCTTGCATAGATAACTTCCGCCTCTTTCCCCTCCATAAACTGAGGTGTGTTAACTATTTTTTTAGCAGCTTCCTCTTTATTTTGTTTGATATAGGATAATAATCGAATACTTAGCACCAGATTTTTTTCAGTTTCATTCCAATTTTCTTTGCTCTTCAATACGTCTTTCAACTGCTTAAAACTATCAAGTCGCAGCAATGTATTTGCATAGGATAATATTATCTCTGCGTTTAAAGTGTCCAATCGGTGTGCTCGTTCCAGTTCTTTTTCGGCGTCTAAAAACTTTCCTTGTTGGAAATAAATATCGCCTAAAAGCTTTCGTGCTGCAACGTTGTTTTGATCGACCTTTGAAACATTTTTCAATTCAATTATCGCACTTGAAAATTCTCCAGCTTCATAATGCTGACGGGCTTTATTTAAATAGGCCGCACTATTATCGGAAGGTTTATTGCATCCCCCCAATAAGCCGCCGACAAGTATAAATACAGCAACAAACTTTAGTTTTTCTCGAGTCAATATATTAGGTGCCATTTCCGCACGCTCCTTATGTCAATTTATTATCCATACAACCAGTCACGCATCCTCATAAAAATAAAATTTAATGAGAAAGCATGTGTTCTACTCGTTACTCTATACCATAGCGCCCTGGTGACACAATACTATTAGGGTCGAGTTGTTTTTTTACCGCTGTTATTAAATTTTGGTGTTCCGGAGAGAGTTGTTGATAAAATAAATCCCAATGTGCATTGGCCACACGGTAGGGAGGAAAGCCGTCATCAATGCAGTTTTGTAATGCCATTGCAGTACATTTTTGCGCTCTTGATATTTCATTATCGTTAGTTACGTCAAATATTGGATTACATATAATCGCAATTGAACGGTCATTTATAAAAGAAAGGGTCGCATACAAATGAAAGCCTTGGGCTTCAAATGTCTCTTTCAACATGGACAATAACTGATTAACGCTCTGTCTGTTTGCTGAGCTTGTAGGTGATACCCAAATAAGTCCGCACCCATCCTTTGCAATATTCAACTTTTCATCAAAGGTGTTAGGAAACCCTTTTGGGTGGAGATGGTAGCAGCTTTTTAAAAAAATATTGGTCGGCTTCCCGGTGTGTATGTCTATCAAGCCCTGTGCAAATTCGAGTTGACTCTTGAGAGTTATTAGCAAGTTTCTTGGTAACCGATTTAGCAAAGCCGATACCTTCTTTATCAACTGCGGCTCTAGAAAATTTATTTTCACGTCGCCACTGGCTTTGAGTTGTTTTATCAGCTCTTTTTTATACACCTTAACCATGGCGCGGGTGCCATACAAGGCACCGGACATTACCCATTGGCCGATGCCTAATTTTGTAAGTTGCATATTGATTTCTTCTTCTGGCACGATACCCGTAATTCCTTGCCAGCTAACATTAGAAGATAAAATTCGCATGCTGTTGCCAATATGTATGGTGCTATTAGCAACGCCAAGTGATTTCAAGCGCGATATGGGTTCAATCGCACTGAGAAAGTCCTCGTAACTTTTAAATAGGGCAATGAAAGGAAGAACTTTTTGAGGTCGTGGCATTAACCAAATACACAACTTACTTACGATACCGAAGTTTGATTGGCTAAATAAGCCTTCGATCATGGGACCCGCTGTTCTCTGAGTATGACAGGTGTCAGGTTTATGGACATTGAGTTGATTGTAGGCCAAGGAACCGGTCTGTAATATCGTACCATTCCCCAGTATTATTTCATAAGAACATGAATGGCCGAAGCGATCACCGAACGGACTATAGCCAAAGCCGCGTTCAAGAATGTTACCCACTACGCTAGAGTTTGTAGACGATCCGGTGCAGTCCATAAATAGTTGTGTATTGGCTAGCGCTTCGCTCAGTTGTTTTTGTGTTACCCCAGGTTCGATAATGGCAAATTTATTGATTTCGTCAATCTGCAATATTTTATTTTTCTTAGATAAATCTATAACAACACTATTATCACAGGAAGGTGTCGCATCGGTGTATCCCCAATTTTTACCACAACTAATGGGCTGTAAGGGTACAGAATATTTATTTGCCTGCTGCACGATAAATTGTATTTGTTTGGTGCTGATTGGGAACAATCTAGCGACGACTGACTTACTAACGCCGGTCGTAGTGGTAGAAAACGTCCCCTGACCATCGGCACTACAATCTATTGTATACCCTTCTTGTTTGGCATGAATTTCAATCGTCTTGTAAAAGCTGATAAAATCACTGACCTTTTTCATCATAGAAATGTCTCCTTATATTTCTGTTTTAGCAGCAGTGACATTGCTTAACGAACAGCAGGGTCTGCAAGCCTAGACGTTTCTTTAAAACGCCCTCTAGATAACTTCTGCAGACCAAACGTTTGTACTTTTAGACTATCCACGCAGTGCACTTCGAAAGGTTTTACTTTTGCAAATTCATAGAGAGGAGGAGTGACGACAGGG
>CAJQKX010000375.1 GCA_905479025.1 uncultured Paraglaciecola sp. | reverse complement strand
TACCACAAGACCTAGCGCAATTGACTAACCTTGAATTAGTGCGTATTTCGGCGAATCAATTAACCGAGTGTCCCGATCAATTGTTGGCTTTACCCAAGCTCGCTTGGTTGGCATTTTCAGGAAACCCCTTTACTTGTAACGAAATTGAATTTCAATCAGTACCTGTATTGCCTTATTCAAGCTTTACCTTGCAAAACGTATTGGGGCAAGGTGCGTCTGGCGTTATTTCGAAAGCCGTATGGAATACACCAACGAATGATTTTCCAGATGAAATTGCGATTAAAGTGTTTAAAGGGGAATTAACCAGCGATGGATATCCAGAAGATGAATTGCAAGCGTGCTTGAAGATCGGAGGCCATGCAAATCTAGTTAAATCTTTAGCTCAGGTAAATGAACCTGGCTGTTTAGCTTTAGTGATGCAACTGATCCCTGAACACTATCATAATCTTGGTTTGCCACCGGATTTTGATACGTGTACCCGTGATACGTTTGAGGTGGGTTTTACACTGTCCATTGAGCAAATAATTAAGATAGTGAAACAAATGCAGTCATTGTTTGCCCACCTACATGATAATCAGGTATGCCATGGCGACTTGTATGCCCACAACACCTTGTTTGATCAAAACGCCAACATCATTTTTGGCGATTTTGGTGCGGCAACTATGTATCACATGTTGAACAAAAAACAGCAGACACAAATTCAGAAAATTGAGCTTCGAGCACTGAATTACTTTATAGAAGACTTATTGAGTGTGTGTGCTGAAGAAGACAAAAATGGCAGTGAATATACACTTTTATCTGAGAGCATTGCTGAACTAGTCTGAGTTTAATTTGTTGTCTAACTGACTTCACTGAGACCTTTATTTAAAATAAAGGTCTAGCAGTCCTTGGCTATCAATATCGGTACATACTTGTTGTCTGGGGTTATCTTGCCAACCGTCTACCGGAAAAGCTTTTTCTAATGTTTTGCATAAAGTCATGCCCATTGCTGGCCCTTCACATACCACCCGTATCGGACCTTGCTGAACTTTGAATAATTCGGGAGCTAATACGTAAGCCACTGCCGAAGAATCATGCACATAAAACCCATCCAAGCCGAGACTTTGTTGATGAAAATCACTATAAAAACGACTGATTTGATAAATGAAATCTCCGTAAATCTCTGACTTGTCTTTTAATATTTGCACATAGGCATTCGACATAATACTTTGTTGCGTCACATCTAAACCCACTACTGTGACTGGCCAATTTTGTGTGAAAACTAAATCTGCTGCATGAGGGTCGCCAATGATATTGGCTTCTGCATAGGGGCTAACATTACCTGTGTGACCGTTATGTCCAAAGGCGCCACCCATCACGACTACTGCTTTCACTAAGTCTGCTATGTCGGGCGCTTTTTGTATGGCTAAGGCTAGATTAGCTAAGCGCCCTACTGCCAAAAGTGTGACTTCGTTTGGGTTGTTACGCACCGTTTCGATTATAAAATCGCAGGCTGAGCGGGGGTCGGCTTTTAAAGGTAGTGTATCGGGTAAGTCGATATCCCCTAGACCGTTCTGGCCATGTACAAAAGTGGTTGGTTCACCAGCAGGAACCACTAATGGGGTGTCAGCTCCTACACAAACCGTTGTGGCAATTGCAAAGCGCTGTTTTAGATACAGGGCTTTTCGGGTGGCGTTTTCAATGCTGGCGTTGCCAAACACTGTGGTGATCCCTAATAGGTCTATTTTACCACTGGCGTGGGCAAATAGTATGGCCATGGCGTCGTCGATACCCGGATCAGTATCAAAAATGACTTTGTTTTTCATAAAGCTTGTCTCTGTACTTCTATAGTTGAACGGGCTTTTTGTTCTAGCAGTAAACATGTGGATATTAAGATTGCCACTAGTACAAACCCAATCACTGTCATCAACATGGCACTACTCACACCAAAGTTTGCTACCACTAAGGCTGAGAGTGCTGGTGCCACTGTGCTACCCACAGTAGCTGAACACAGTAAAAAAGTGACTAATATGGGTGGGGCGTTTTTTATTTGCTGAGAGCCTACGGATATACCTAGTTTAAAGATACAGGAGGTCATAAACCCTAAGCCTAAGGTAATAGTTAAAAACCAATCTGGATCTTCAGTGGCATACAACAAGCTAGCTAATATAATTGCGACGGCTATTACAGTAAGCAATAAAGGTCGAGTTGGCACTTTTATGACCAATAGGGTAACAATCAGCAAGCCAAATATAGATGGACCCCAGTAGTTACCAACGGCGCCAGCGGCCTGGTTGGCATCTAGGCCGAGTGCTTGCTGCAAATAACTTGGTGCCCAGATTAAAAATGTGGTTTGTGTGGTTAAGTAGCAACATAAGGCCAAGGCAACAATAAAGACTCTTGGGATCCATATGTTGGCTTTAGGTGGCGATCCGTTTGACTGAGATTCTTGTTTGTCGGCTGTGCTTTGATCTGGAAATTTTAAGGTGAAGCAAGCTAATAATATGAGTATTGCCAGTACCCCAACTGCTGCGTAGCTCACTGTCCACAGTTGGTTTGCTGACAGCAGCACAACCGCTAAAGATGGAAACACAAAACCCGCTAAACTGAAGGAGCAATCTGTAGCTAAGAATGCAGAAGCTCTTTTTTGTTCGTTGTATAAATTAGCAATTAATACCGCACCGCCGGCTAAGCCTACACCGCAACATATGCCTAGTGTAAATAAGTAAAATGACACCACCCATTGTAAGCGACTATTTATTGTCACCATTAATATGAGTAATCCAATAAAAGCGAGATAATTTACCTGAAAAATCCGCTTTATAGGAAAACGTCCATACACCAACATGGCTATAAAGGTCCCGGCAAAGGTACCGCCTGTTAGCAATGAAAACATTGAGGCTGCATGGGTAATGCTGACTTCAAGGTAACCAGCTAGAGGAGAAATTAATACGCCTATTTGCGTTAAAA
>CAJQKX010000374.1 GCA_905479025.1 uncultured Paraglaciecola sp. | reverse complement strand
CGGTAGAATTATTTGGTAGAGTTCTTGGATAGTGATCCTTGATGAACCAATGCTTAAATCCAAAGCTATTGGTTATATCTATAGCTGGAATGTTTTTCTGAATCAAACTGGCCAAGTAGTTTGTTCTGAGTTTCTTTCCCCTAGTATCTGTAAATGCTTAATCAATATAGCTTGCCTATATGTAGTGGAATGGTTATACAAGTGTTAGATAATGGGATTTTATTCACCTTAGCCAATATTACCATGCTACGATTTTAAGAAATACTCTAAATCGCGCCGAAGTAATTTAAATAGGTGGCTTCAAAAGGTAGTTCATACGTATTTCAAACCATCAAATGAATGTTCACGATTACTTTTAACCGGCTGTACATGTTCGTAAAACTTCTTATCTGCAGCATACAGTTTTTCTACCATGTCATGATTTGAGGGTGTAAGTAAATAATCATAATACGGTGTGTTTGCATTAAACTTCGGTAGTTAAACTTGCCCAATAATTGGTCGAATACGCGCAAGCTCTTCATCGATGTTATCGACCATCAACTTATGACCGTGAAGGTAATAGTCTTTCATCGGTCGAAAATAATCATAGTGACGACGCTCAAAATAGCGGCCGCCCTCCATTGCTTGTTCTGCAAACTGCAATTATTGTGCAAAATTTATTATTGTAAACTTAAAGTAAGACTTAAATAGTCTTCATTTATTAAACCCGACTGCAGCATGTTGCGAATTGTTAGGTGATGAAGAGAAATAACCTGGTCATCTCTTTCAATCACACCATACATTTTTTTCGGTGTAGATAGACCTAAAGATGATTCAATGGCATTATCTGCGCATCGGGTATATGGAAGAAGATAAAACTTCGTTAGTGGCATACCGGCATAAACTAATTTCTTTAAACGGATATTTCATTCTTATGATAGTAAACAAATTTTTTCATAGTAACTAATAAAACCTGCCTAGGACCTTGTGCGAAAAAGTCTGGCTATATTGTCAAATTATTGATTACAGCTAAATTCCTTGGCAGTTATAAACAAGCAATGTTCTCACTAATAAGTGTTTAGACGATACATTGAGGTTTATCACACTGTGTAAACTAAAGTTTGATGTTTTGGCTGTGTTACTATTCATCCACACAATAAATTCAGTGCGATAAAGCGGCCATGAAAAGTGCATTTGTACTTCTAACTCACTATGGGTTGTGCTGGTTTAAATTACAAAGGCATCCAATGGAATCAAGTGAATTGACCCTGTGTAGATATACCATGGTAATGAATATTATTTTCTTTTTTAAGGCTTTAAGAAACCATGATTACAGAAAGAAAGGTAAAAGACCTTCATCCAAACCAGATTAGATTCTTCAACATAGAGGATGTAGCTTTTAGGAAAGAAGATGAAAAGGTAAAAATGGCTAAGAGGGTTTCACCATTTTTTGATGCCTTCGAGGCAACTAAACAATCTCGCATGATAGAATTGCGTCTAATTATAGATAAGCTTGATGAAGGGCCCATTACGATCACCACTTTCAATGAGGGCTTTATCCAATTATTTGAGAATTGGGCTGCTTCATGTGATCGTAACAAAATCTCGGTCAGAGATTCGACGATAATATTTCCTATGGATAAACCATCCAATGAAAGGGCTTTGTCTTTAGGCTTTCATACTTGGTATAGAGAAGGTGCCTACGGGCCCATACCCCAAACTGCCGCGAGTAATTATGGTGATAGAACATTTATTCTTTGTATGTTTGCAAAGAATGCCATAGTGGAGGCGATGATGCCATTTGACAGAGATATCCTATTTCAAGATATTGATATGGTGTGGAACAAGGATCCAAGAGCCTTTCTTGAGCGTCAGGCGAGGGAGAAGCAGATTGACTTCCAGTTTATGTACGACGGTTACAATCCTCGGTTTCAACCACTTTATTACAATTCAGGTTTTTTTTATATCAAGGCGAATGACTTCACCAGGACTGTTTGGAAAGTTATATTTAACCATTATGACAAAGTCATATATTATAGAAGTCAGCAGACTCCGATCAATATTATTATGAACACATACCGTGAAAGAGGGCTGGTAACTGCGAGGATGCGGGAAGATCTTTTTGTTAATGGCCATGCTATTCCGAAAGAGGCGCATAAATTGGCACCTGAATTAGCGCAGGCGGCCTATGTTGTTCATTGCAGTTGGACTCAAAATCTTGAGAAGAAAATTGACAAGCTAAAACTCTATAATCTATGGTTTCTTGGCTAGGCAGAGTATAAATAATATACCCCCCGCTTTTCCTAGCAAACTAAAAGTCCGTTTGGTTTTTGAAAGGAAAAAGTCTAATATTGAATAGGTTTCTGCAATATTGGTCAAAATAACACCCCGGTCTGGTCTATTATTTTGACTTAACCTCAAACTAGGCCGATTGCTGCTCTACTGTCGTATACGAAGGGCAAGTTTCATAGTTAGCAAAAACTAAAAACTAAAAACTAAAAATTAGAATAGACCTATTTGCGGTGACCCTCGAAATACGAATTAAAGGCATTTATCATCGCCCATTTTATTGCTAACCCGCTTAAAACCACCGACCTGTGGGCTTCTCAAACAGCCTGCAGGCGGTCTTGTAAAGTTCGATGTCTAACTCATTTACCTCTGTCAGCCAAATCGATGTTTGCTGGTCGAAAAGTTCCTCATCCGTCATTTCTGGTCGTGGCAATTCTGGGTATTTGAACATTGGGACTGGATGGTCAATGCCGAGTTTCTTTTTCAGATATTGTGATGTCTTCAAGTAACTCAATTGTTCGGTTAACAGCACAATGTCGAATTTTAGCAAATTCTCTTTTGCTAGTTCAAGCTCTCTTCGCCCTATTTTATTTTGACGAAATTTCGGGTATCCGATTAGCGCCATAATGTAATAGTTTTCAGTGCACACCCAAACAAAATTGCTATCGTTATTGCAGCGATTTTTAGCCGCCCAGATTGAAAATGGCTTCATTGTGTCAATGGACACATTCTTATCGTGCTGCTCCCATCTGCCTTCAAATCGGTATGAGCTTTTAATACGTTCGATCGGGTCCCGAAGGCATTTTACAGCAAGTTCTTGTGACGTTTTTCTAGATAGTCGCTGGGTATCTATCGTGTACCCCTCGTCAATTTGGATCGGGATTTTGTTTTTTGATGAATACTCAACCAAGTATTTTCTGAGACTAGTTCCACCTGCTTTTCGCATATGCTAGAAGTATACTTCGTGATATTTTTTATTTGAAAGTTTCCAAAACATGGTATTTCTTATCAATAGAGAAAACGACAATTAAATTTATGTATTTGGCTGAAGCATAAGGCCCTGTTTCGCATAAATTCATAATTAAAAACTAAGGGGGCACCCATATTTAATTTAAAGAATCTTCAGGGATGCATATGAATAATATAACTGTGTTTATCGGCAATATAAAGTATAGAGAAGATCTGGTGCCTGAATTTGTTATTAATAGGTTGCAACCAAATTAACAACAAACCAAATGTTGATTAAAATTGTTCTAAATAATCCCCATAAGTTTAAAGGAGTGTAATACGTTTAAGAAAAATTCAAAGGACGTCCAACATAATTTGACTGTTTCATGAACGGTTCTATATTTTAAGTTACGTATCGTTATATAAGTGGCTGTCCCTTGACTCAAAAACATGCGTGTCTGGTGTGTCTGTCGGATACACCTTATTACCACTGCGTATCCCGTTGTGTGTCGTTCATTCTTGTGTGGAGCGGCAGATTCGCGCTGTCGATAGTTATTCCGGTCAGAGTTATGAGCACTGGCTGGAGATGGGTTTAAGAGCGCTTGTTGTAACTGTCATCGATGTATGTGATGGATATGTGTAATTATGCCATGATGAGTAATCACGTACATGTGGTCGTGCACGTTGACGTAAATAAAGCACAAGAGTGGAGTGATAAACAAGTTATTAGCCTATGGCATACCTTATACAAGGGCACCTTGATTACATAAAAGTGTATGCGAGATAAATCCCTCAGTTCGAGTGAGGAAGTGACGTTACAGGATACTATCAAAGAATACCGTTTTTGCTTGATAACAGCATCTGGTTTATGCGTAATCTGAATGGATATATAGCTCGTGAAGTCAACAAAGAAGAGGATTGTAACGGCCGATTTTGTGATGGTCGTTTTAAACCTCAAACATCATTAGATGAAAGTGTGATATTGCCCGTATGGCTTATGAGAACCTAAATCCTATCAGAAAAAGATGGCAAATACTCCCGAGGATTTAATTCAAAGAATTATTAAAACACGAATGTTAGCGGTTAGATATAAACGTCTTCAACCACAGACTCTTATCCCTTTAGTCTACAGGATTATTAAGAGTTGGAAGATAACAGTGCATCCGCGAAGATAGAGGACATATAGAGCATCAACACAGCCCTATTCTTAGGCGCTTAGGCTTAAACGCTGAACAATGGCTTTGTCTCATCACTGAATTTGAAAAAACATTTTGCTATGCCGCTCGACGAAAAATGATGAATAGCTTATAGGCATAAAGGCAAGAACGAATGCATGTTATGGGGCGGTGTAAAAACTGTTAACGGGAGTACCATAGGTTAGGTGAATTTGTGTTTTGATAGTTATTTTGTTGAAGCTGAAATATTTACTCTAAGTATATCGAGCCATCCCAATCTTCAGCTAGTTCAGATTGTTGTAACCTAGCACATTGTTCTAGGTGATGAATGGCGAGGGTATCTCCAGGGTATATATCCAAAGCTTGTTGGAAATGAGTGATGGCTTGTTGCCAATTTTGTTGTTTTCTATAATCCAAGCCTTGTTCAATCAACGTAGCATTGGATAATTTTAATTGTTTTACGTTTGTGTCTTGGTGATCGATGATTTCGTAGACTTCTATTGAGGCTTTTCTGCCTTTGACTCTCACCCAGTCTAATAAACGGTATTCAAATATACCCTTAGCTTCTGCTTGGTGCAAAGTCTGGGCGCTGATGACGATGTCGGAATTGTATTTTGGAGCAAGGGCTTCGAGTCGAAAGGCGATATTCACACTGTCACCTATGACAGTGGTGTCCATACGCTCGTCTGAGCCGACAGTGCCTATAATCACTGGGCCAAAATGGATGCCTATACCAATATTTACTGCTGGATAATCACAATTGGCGCGATGTTGATTATATAAATCTATGGCATAGCGTAAGTCGAGCGCCGCACGGATAGCGTCTTGGGCTTTATCGGTATTAGTGCCTGTTGGATTGTCGAATAAGGCCATGACTGCATCACCAATAAATTTGTCAATAAAGCCATTATTTTTATGAATAGGTTCGTTCATACGCAGGAAATAAGAATTTAAAAAATTCATTAATTCTTGAAGGCTCATTTGTTCAGATAGGCTAGTAAAACCCCGAATATCTGAGAATAAAATCGCCAGTTCATCTTCCTCGGCCCGGCCAAGTTCTAATGTATCAGAGCCGTGTTTGGCTAAGTGATCGACAAATTGCTTAGGCACAAACTTACGAAAGGTTTGGTTTAAACGCATCGCCTCGTCAGCTTTGTCTTTGTATTGTTGTAATGTTGCTTCGCTTGGTGATTGATGCCCACGTTGTTGGGCATTTTCGATACTGGTGGAAGCGCTGACCTTTAAACGCGATATTTTTTTAAGCAGCGCGACTAACACTAGTGTGTAGAGTGCAATAATAGCTAATAAAAATAGCGACAATGGTTGTAATACTTGCTCAAACATTAGGTGTAATTTATCTCTTTAAAATTATCGAGTTATTATTGTTATTTAAATGCAACGGGCTGCAACATTAGCCAAAACTTTATCGGCAATGGTTAATGTTTGTTGCACAATTTCGTCGGTATGTGCTGCGGATACAAAACCGCCTTCGTATGAAGCAGGAGCAAAGTACACGCCATTTTCTAACATACCGTGATAAAAGTGATTAAATTGTTCGATGTTGCAACTAGTGGCTTGTTGATAATTGATGACGCGTTCTACGTCAGTAAAAAACAGCCCAAACATGCTGCCTGCATAGTTAACCGACATGGTAATGCCATGTCGGTTGGCTATTTTCTTAATTCCTTCTGCTAAGGTCTGAGTTGTTTTGGTTAGTTGCTCGTATAAACCTTCTTTTTCAATTTCCCCTAATGCCGCTAAACCTGCGGCCATTGCGACGGGGTTACCCGATAATGTGCCTGCCTGATATACCGGCCCGTCAGGAGATATATGCCTCATGATTTCAGCTTTTCCACCAAATGCGCCCACTGGCATACCACCGCCGATTACTTTACCTAAACATGTCAGATCGGGTTTGATATTGTATTTTTCTTGAGCTCCACCTCTTGCTACACGAAAGCCAGTCATGACTTCATCAAAAATAAGCAATGCACCGTATTGGTCACAAATATCTCTAAGACCTTGTAAAAAACCATCAACAGGGGGAATGCAGTTCATATTGCCAGCTACGGGCTCAACAATGATACAGGCGATATCCTCAGGATGTTGCTCAAATACATGAGCCACAGAGTCGAGATTGTTAAAATTTGCGGTGAGGGTATGTTTAGCATAATCAGCTGGAATACCCGGTGAGCTAGGTACGCCAAAAGTTAATGCACCTGAGCCGGCTTTTACCAGTAATGCATCAGCATGGCCGTGGTAACAACCTTCAAATTTTAGAATTTTATCGCGATTTGTAAACCCGCGCGCCAAACGAATAGCACTCATGGTTGCTTCTGTGCCTGAGTTCACCATACGAAGTACTTCCATAGATGGAACTAACTCATTAACCTTTTCAGCCATAAATACTTCTGCTTCGGTCGGTGCGCCAAAACTTAAACCATTGGCGGCTGCATCAATCACGGCTTGACGAACAACCGGATTGTTATGGCCTAACACCATGGGTCCCCAGGATTGCACGTAATCGATATAACGTTTGCCGTCTACGTCAAAAATATAGGGACCATCAGCCTTGCTGATAAAAGGCGGGGTTCCGCCTACTGCCTTAAAGGCTCTAACTGGGGAATTAACGCCGCCGGGGATGTGTCGTTTGGCGCGGGCGAAAAGGCTTTTTGATTTTTGCATAGTAACTTCTTTAATTAAGTGAATTTATTTACTGATGATCCGGTGATCATTTGGTTGTAAGCTATTTACGTGCCAAAGCACTTCTCGATCAAACTGAGTAACAATATTTTCTACCCCAAGGGTCATTGCAAACAATGCCATACGCACTAAAACGCCATTATCGGTTTGGCGGAAAATGGCAAGATTAGGATTGAGATTTAAATCGTTATCCAGCTCATTTGCCTCTACTCGAGAATCACGAGGTAGGGGGTGCATGATAACTGTCTTAGACTGAAAATGTTTGGTGTAGATCTGTTGATTTAAACGAAATTTTCCTCTGTATTGGTTGGCTTCTTCCTGGGAAGGAAAACGTTCTTCTTGAATACGCGTTTGGTAACAAATATCTGCGTCCACAATGCCTTCAAATTGATCTGTGATTTTGCATTGATGACCTGCGTTCTCGATAGCATCAATAATCGAGGTCGGCATGGCTAATTCTTTAGGCGATATCAAGGTAAAACGAACATTATTAAATAAACATAATAACTTAGACAATGAATGCACGGTTCTACCGTATTTTAAATCGCCAATCATAACGATGTGCATGCCATCGATACTACTACCATGACTGAGTAATTCTTTTTGGATAGTGTACAAGTCTAATAATGCCTGAGTGGGGTGCTCATTAGCACCATCGCCACCATTGATGACAGGTATGCGACTGCCTTCTGCAAATTCTGCCACAGATCCAGAATCGGGGTGACGCATAGCTATGATGTCGGAGTAACCACTTAAAACCCGCGCGGTGTCATATAAAGACTCCCCTTTAGCTAAGGCTGAGTTACTTAGTCCTGTTGTTTCCCGTACTTCGCCACCTAACAAATTAAATGCGGTGCCAAAACTGACTCTTGTTCGGGTACTAGGCTCAAAGAACAAATTGCCTAAGATAGCCCCATCTAATACGGTTGTACGTTTTTTCCGCTTAGCATAGGGCAACATTTGGTGAGCTACATTAAATACTTTTTCAATCGCGTCGCGGTCAAACTGATTGACCGACAGGATATGATTACCTTTAAAATTCATCTACTGCTTAACTTATACAAGCTTATATGTTCTATATTTTACCAAAATTAGTCCACACTCCCTAATACCATTGTCATAAATTTACTATTATGATCATCTTTATAGTGTGCAAAGGGTTTACAAAGCTCAAATAAACCGTCCAGAAGGTTATATTCGGTTTGCGAAGTACAATGCACTTATACTTTGGCAGGTGTGGGATACAGATTATCTTTGTTTATTCTTATTTTGACGAGACACTTTTATTAGCCTGGACTTGTTTTGTTTATTTGAACTGGCTCGATAGTTTTTACTTTTATGAACACTTTTATTATTTGAGTTGTAAGTGCTTGCTGTCTTCTGAGTGTCAACTGTGGAGGGTTTTACTTTGTTACTTTGCGCTCCTATCGATACCCTTTTGTGACTTCCCACTATTTTGCTGCTTATTATCAATCTTAGAGGGGGTGCGAGGGCGATAATCATTGTTCCGTTTATGACTTTGGTGTTTTTTATTTTGATTAATAATCCGTTTTTTATTACTCATTAACTTATCAGTCTTCATTACTTTTGTTTGACGGTCAGTCTGTGGTTGCTCACCTAAAGCTTGTTTGAACTTTTTAGTATTAGCTCTGTTATGATTTTTTGAGTAATCATTAACATTTAACACCCTTTGTTTATCAATCTTTTGGTTACCTTGTCTTTTATTACTACCGTTAACGTTTCGCACAATACGTTGACCATTAATTCGATGATGTGCACCCCGTCTATGTTGCTGGTTATGACTCCAGCGAGGGTACTCTTTAACTCGAACCACTTGACGATTATTGTGGACATTGTGATTATTTGACCAATATCTGTTTGCATGGCTTCGGTAGTGATAGTTAGCGACAACATGACGATTACGCCAATTAAAGCCCCCAAAATAGAAGCTGGGGCGAATGTTGAACCCTATGCTCCAATACAAACCAGCATTAAACACGCTATGTAC
>CAJQKX010000373.1 GCA_905479025.1 uncultured Paraglaciecola sp. | reverse complement strand
GACTCACTTAAACCAAAGCAGGGCAATACAACCCTGTTTTATTTGGTTTTATCTGCTGGTGGTGTTTTCGGTAGTTTTCTAGTTTCGTTCGTGGCTAAAAATCTGTTTAATGAGTTTTTGGAATTCCCATTTGCGATTTTCAGTGTACTAGTACTGGCTATTTTTTCCTTGTGGTGGAACAAACAGGATGAGCATGCTGATGTCAAATCCACTATGTCTGGAGTTGTTGCTAATAGTCAGCTTTTAAGACTAGCGATATGTAGCTCAGTTGTTGCCCTACTTTGGTTATTAGTTTTCACCAAACTCAACAATCAATATCAACAATACGACATCGCTAAGGCTCGAAACTTTTACGGCATTCTGACGGTCAAAGACATAAAAGAGGGGAAAGTTAACGAGAGAAGGTTAATTGACGGTACTACCTCACACGGGAGTCAACATTTGCCTCTGTCTAAATTAGCTTTACCTCTGAGTTATTATCGCCCAGGTACAGGTGTACAACTAGCTATTGAAGGGCTTTCTAGTGACAGCAATTTACAAGTTGGGATTATAGGTTTAGGGGTAGGGGCATTAGCAGCCTATGGTCAATTTGGCGACCATTATACTTTTTATGAGATAAACCCACTAGTATCAGACTTTGCTCATAAATACTTTAGTTACTTGAGCAATTCTAAGGCTGATGTTGAAGTTAAGTTAGGTGATGCTCGAGTATCTTTGCAAAAAGAATTAGATTTAGGGCAAAAAAATGCATTTGATTTGCTTATTATTGACGCCTTTTCAGGTGATTTAATTCCTACACATTTAATGACTCATGAAGCTTTTTTATTGTATCAGCAGCATATCAAGGACCATGGTGTTCTGGCTTTACACATCTCTAATCGGCATTTGTCACTCCTGCCTGTCATTATTAACCATAGTCAAACCTTGGATATGCAAGTTATGTTGTTTGAAACTCCTGGTAATGGCGATGAACATGATGCTCAGTGGGTGGTATTGACAAATAATACTCTATTGACACAATCACCAACATTAATCTATCAGCAAACCGTAATATCTAAAGACCAATATCAAAAGGTCTTATGGACGGATGACTATTCAAGTTTACTGGCTATTTTAAAAGTCTTTAATTAAACAATCATTATTGGCTTATTAGGACTTTTTCCAAGCTAGTCTTTAATACTTGTTCGATTTGTTTTTTGCCACTCAAATTATATTTTGAACAAAGTTCCTTGTCTTCAAAGTTTTGTAATAGTGCAGCCACCAACAAAGCTTGCTCTTGTGTTTCTAATTTTAAGAAGCAAGCAGGATTGACTATCAGGTATTCTTTTAGTAAACGTTTACAGGTGAAATATGCCCGTTTACCTATAGCAAATTGCCTAAGTATTTCCATGTTTTTAGATACACCTACATTTGCAGATGGCCTCAACAAAAGTATTTGAATGAGTAAAGACTCAGACAACCTTTTAAAATTTTTGTCCATCTGATAAAGCAATTCTTGGTAAAAATCTTTATGGATAGAGTCAGATATTTTCAATGCCTCATTTGTCAAAGGTTTAATACAAATAGCACTGTGCTCACCACTTGAAACCTCAGGTTTTACACTGAGTTTAGCTAGAAAAAATTCGCTTTTGTACCAAAAATTTAGGATGTTAGTATTGCAACCAAAAGACGTAGTTAGAAATGAAATATGTTGCTTTCTTGCCTGCTGTTCTATGAAGTCTACTAATTTTTTTCCTAATCCAGTGTGCTGATGCTCAGGTGCCACTGCAATTCTGCTAATTCGCCATTGTTGGGCTAATAGAAAGGGGAGGGTGTTGTAAGATGACGTAATGTTTTGTGCTACTAAATGCCCCTTGACGCGTCGTGTACAATCAGCAATATTATTGGCAATTTCGTCAAGACAATCCCCCCCTTCTTTGATTATTTGGGCCACACCAAGCAAAGTGTTCCCGTTGGTTAATATAAAGCATTCTATTTCAGGAGCGTCTAACAAACGTTGTAAATCATCTTGACTGGTTTGGTAGTGGGCGTCTATCAATAACCTAAATAGACCCCCTAGTAATGTTTTGTTGAGGAGTAATTCTGCTTTTGTTAGGTGTCGACAGTTAATTGATTGGCTCTCAGACTCTAATATTTCAGTTACTTGTTGCACATTATGAAACAAGCTAGTGAACCAGAATTGTTCCAACGTGTCGTGTTTATACCAACGGATCGGTTGTAACATCTGAGACCTTTTAAAGCCTGGTTTAAGAAGTGATAGTTGCCTTATAAAGCGTGTTTCAAAACCACGACCACTGCCCTCATATCCATGAACCGTTGCACTAAAAACGATGCGTGGAAACTTTTTCGCAAGTTTATTAAGGATATACACAGGAATGGCGGATGCTTCATCTATTAATAACAAATCTGCCGATATTTCGTCTGATAATAATACATCGATGGACTTAAATGTTAATGAACTTGACCCATGTAAAACACTATTTTTATACATTACAGCTTCAGGTAATAAGCGTTTGTTATGAATAAATACCTGTTCGAGGCTACGAATATGAGGAGCCGTTATATATATCCTTTTATCTGAAGTTTGCATTAATTTAGCGGCGGCTATCCCTAAAGCTGAAGATTTACCCCGGCCTCTATCTGCGGTCAATATTAAAGGTCTATTTCTATGTCCTTGAGCTACCTTACAGATGTTTGTTACAGTAATTTCTTGCTCGTAATATCGTTCTTTATCTGAGTTGTCTTCTACAAAACTTGTCTTACCAGAAAATTTATCGGCAGATAACATTGCGACGCCACTATCTTCGTTAAAGGAAGATATTAAGTGTTGAATAAAATGACTTTTTGGAAAGTGTTGTTGATAACCATAAGAAATACGATTGATTTGTTCTGGATCCGTATAGTTTGGCCATTCAGATAATTCAGGACATAAAATAACCATTAATCCTTGAGCTCTTATTGTGCCACTTAATGCCATAGCCGCGTTGGCTCTAAATCCACTAAAGCAGTTTAGTACCACCCAATCATATTCGTACCCTAATTTACAGCGGTAGTCTTTTACACTAATGTTTTCATATTTGGTTTGAGTATTTGAGACCCATAAAATACTTTGTATGTCATTCTTATCTAATAAGGTAACAGCAGCGGTTTTTGTCCATTCCTCTTGCCCCGTTATGACCAATAATTGCCTGTGACTTAACCTTGACTGGCGTTGTTGAAACCAATGAAATAGCTGCTTGGGTAAATTCACAAAATATTCTTATTTAAGGCATCTGAATAATGATTGCTAGTGTAAGCAAACTTATTCAAAAATACGAATATGGTTTTGGTTAGTTGCGGTGCTAACCTAATTACAACTCAATTGAGTATTAACTTATTTAATAGGGATGCTTGCGATATCTCACTTAAGTTTTGATTAGTTGTATGGAGAAGACCCTGATACTTAGCGTTATTTTACTTAATGGCATAAATTTATTAAAAATCTGTGGTTCATTCATCACTAGTGCTTCTGTTTATGTCATTTGAGAAGATAATCATTCACCTGATGAGTTGAAAGAAATCTCGGATTTATTCTGTCCAGAAATCGGTTCAGCTTTCATTCTTAATAATTCTGGGAAAAAACTATTATTTACAATATTGATGCCTCTGGTGGGATCATCAGTAAAAATTTGGTCCCTACTAAAAATACAGAGCGGGTATCATTGACTGGAGATAAACAGTTTTTATAGGTGATGTGGGTAACAACAATGGTAAGCGAAAGTTCGTCCAGATCCATCCAGTGCCTAAACAAGAGAACAACAATATAACCTTTGCCCTCTCAAGCTATGGACAAGTTGAGGGAGCATGCGTGGTACCAAATGGTGAGGTATGGTTTACCCAATAAGGTTCTATTTTATGCAATCATAAAATAGTAAAACTAAAAATCATGAAATAAATACTATTATGCTCTTATAAATTTCCATTCATCTATTGCGAAGCTTTATTTGCCTGTTACACTACTTTGCCTGAATACTGGTAAATTAACAACCTGTATTTAGCAACCAAGGGGAGCCTTTTTGGCTGAGATTTGAGAAAACACTCATAACCCTTATACCTGATCCGGATAATGCCGGCGTAGGAATGGTCATGCACTTATCCCCATTTACCTGCCGTACAGCCGGATCTTTTCAAACTATACTGAAGAGATCCCTTAAAATGAAATTTAGTAAAAAGCCACTGGCTAGTTTAATAAGCCTATGTTTAATCAGCACTTATGCATCTGCGCAAAATATTGATGAGCAACTGTCTGAACAAAAAGAATTAGAGCGTATTATCGTGCGAGGTGCATTGTCTGCTACACCTTTGTTTGAAATGGCAACCAGCATTTCTGTATTAGATGCGCAAGCAATACAACAGCGCCAAGCTCAGCACCTTGAGGACATCCTGAATCGCGCTGCCAATGTTAATTTTGCCAGCGGCGCTAGCCGTGGGCGTTTTTTGCAAATACGTGGAATTGGTGAACGCAGCCAGTTTACTGATCCAGTGAATCCTTCTGTTGGTTATTTGGTTGACGGTATTAATTATTCTGGCCTGCTCGCTGGGGCGAGTACCTTTGATATCGAACAAGTAGAAATCTTCAAAGGTCCAAACAGTGCGCGATTTGGTGCTGACGGACTTGCCGGGATGATCAACGTGCTGAGCAAAGATGCATCTGAACAAACCAGTATTGACGCTCAGTTTGGTGTGGCCAACTACGGCAGTTGGCAAATAGGAGCCGCTGTTGGCGGTGGGCTAAGCGACACACTTGACTACCGCTTATCGGTGCATCAAAACACCAGTGATGGCTTTGTAGATAATACTTGGCTGGGTACAGATGATAACAATGGTGTGGATGAGTTAACTGCACGGGCCAAATTGAATTGGCAAGCTAGCGATGACTTATCAATTAAAACAGTCATTCATTTGATAGATGTTGATAATGGTTATGATGCTTTTTCACTTAATAGAGATAGAACCACTTTATCTGATGAGCCTGGATTTGATTCCCAACAGAGCGAAGCTATAGGTTTCACTGCAGATTATCAAGGTCTAGATTGGGCTAATGTGCAGATTCAGAGCAGTTTTATGCAGGCCGATTTAGCGTATGGTTATGATGAGGATTGGAGTTATGTGGGCATAGCCCGGGGTTGGGAATACTCATCTACCGATTATTACTTCCGCGAGCGTAAAGACAGCACCATTCAAGCAAAATTCACCAGCAAAAGTGATAATGCTAACACCTGGGTGTTTGGATTTTACTTTGCAGATAAAACAGAAGATTTAACACGCGAATACACTTGGTTGGCAGGACCGTTTGAGAGTCAAGTCGGACGTGTAGACAGTGCGTTGTTTGGACAATTTAAACATGTATGGTCAGATGAACAGTGGATTACTACAAGTTTACGTTTAGCTTCGCAGACTCTTAATTATGATGACTCCAATGTGATTAATGAAGACCTTGACCATAATGATTGGGGGGCTGAAATTAGCTATCATCAAAAAGTGGGTGACAACAGCATGCTTTACCTCAGCCTACTGCGCAGTTATAAAATGGGTGGGGTAAATGGCCAAGCTCTAGGTAAGATTGACGACGAAGACATTGTAGAGTTCAGACAAGACTTACTCGACAACGCAGTTTTTGATGCTGAATCTTTAGTAGGCGTAGAATTTGGCGTAAAAGGTACCAATCAAGATGGAAGTTTACTGTTGGATTTCAGCACTTTTTATCAAAAACGTGACAACGTACAATACAAAAATTCTATTGTAAACGCACAATCTTTTGTCGATTTTTATAATAACGCCGCAGATGGGAAAAACTACGGTATTGAAGTCAGCTTAAATTATATGTTGACTGATAAACTGAATACCTTTGTTAATATTGGCTACCTGAAAACTGAAATTAGCGGTATTACTCGTCAGGACGGGAGTATTATTGATAACCGAGACCAAGCCCATGCGCCTAGTTACCATGTTAACGCAGGTTTAAATTGGCGTGTTGCTGATAGCTTAAACTGGTTAATTGAATTTGATGCCAAAGATGAGTTCTTTTATTCTTTTAGTCATGATCAGCAGTCAGACAATATTTTTATTACTCATACTAGCCTCGATTATCAGATAGAAAATTGGCAATTTAGTCTATATGCCCGCAATTTGTTCGACCAGCAATATGCTAATCGGGGGTTCTTTTTTGGCAACGACCCAAGAGATGAATATGTAACACATCTCTATGAACAGTTTGGTGAGCCTCGTCGTGTAGGTATCAACTTTACATATCAGTATTAAAAACGTGAATTCAAGCCGGAGATGGTCTGCCACTCTGGCTTTTATCATGAGGAAGCAATATGAAATTAGTTGCCGAAATATCCATGTATCCTCTTAAAGAGCAGTACATTAAGCCAATTCAAGAGTTTATTGACCGTTTAAATACCTATGAAAGCATCAAGGTTGTGACGACTGCCACAAGCACAACGATAAGTGGTGAGTATCTCCCTACTATGCAGTTGCTAGCCGAAGAAATGCAACATAGTCATCAAAAAATAGGACAGGCAATATTTGTCTGCAAGTTTTTAAATGGTGACAAGATGAGTACTGAAATTTAATGGAAAATTTTCTAGGACAACTAGTCGCAACCCCTTTTTTGGAAGGCTTAGCAGTGGCTTTAGCTCTGGCTTATGTATGGCTGGCGGCTAGGCAAAATATCTGGTGTTGGCCCTGTGCTTTGGTGAGCACAGGAATATATACCTGGTTGTTTTGGAGCGTGTC
>CAJQKX010000372.1 GCA_905479025.1 uncultured Paraglaciecola sp. | reverse complement strand
GGTAAAAGCGCCTGAGGTGCCTGCAACCACAGCTTCCGTGGCTTTCCAATCACGTCGCAATTGGTCATTACTGGCAAACCCCGGCATCGACAAACAAATAAGTTCGGGGCGTTGTGAACACAAAAGCTGGAAGTCTATACCCAGCTTTTGTATCACCCCTGGGCGAAATGACTCTATAAGAATATCGGCACTGTCAATCAGATTGTGTGCTTGGGTTAAACCCTCTGCAGATTTTAAGTCGAGGCGCAAACAACTTTTATTGCGATTTAAAATGGCATTGGCAGGACTCTTCCACTGTGGGCCTTGGGGTGGGTCTATATGGATCACCGTAGCACCAAGATCCGCCAACACCATGGCCACTGCTGGTCCAGCAATCTGCTGACCAAAATCGATAACGCGCACTCCAGCGAGTGGCAGATGTGTATGCTTTTGCATAATAAACCCGTTCCTATTGATACTGTCAGGGCGCTTTGTGACCCTAATTTTTGCGAAGTGTAAGAACGAAATGTCAGTCACGCCATCAATTAAACATTGGCCTAAGGCATCGTTTTTTTAATTGTTAATTTTATTTACAAAAACAATACAATTTGTATCATTATTGATGGTTTTAATTGATTTATTGGCGTAGGCTCAGCAATAAGAATAAAGATAAAAATAGGCTCTGGTCTCAATGCAAAGCACAGATAAACAGTCATGCAAACTAGGCTTCTGGGGTGATATTCGTTCAGTTATGGTTACGGGCTCTGCATTGTTGGTGGTCACGTTTGTTTTATTTACGGTGATTAACCCAGATTATGCTGGCACAGTATTTAATTCAGCCCGAGACTTTATCGCCAGTAATCTGAGTTGGTACTACATAGCCCTAATGAACTTCTACCTAATATTTGCCCTGCTGTTGCCGCAGTATTGCTCTATAGTGGAGGTTTGCAAGCCTTAAAAACCGCATCGATAGTCGTGGCTCTGCCCTTTTCTGTGGTACTTATTTTGGCTACCTACGGCCTGTGTAAATCACTGTATGCTGAAGGTAAAAAATCGACAACAAAGAACCGTTTTTAATTAACCCCTCAACAACCAAGTCTGTGGAGTAATCATGTCAAACCAAATCATTCTTCCGCGCATTCTTCAAGTGGGTGCCGGTGCTAGCGATGAAGCTGGCAATATAATCACCGCACTTGGCTGTAAGCGTCCCCTTATTGTGACTGATAAAATGATGGTGCAGTTAGGTTATGTCGCTAAGCTGCAAGATAGCCTCAATGCACTTAATATCAGCTCTGATGTGTTCGACGACACTGTTCCTGAGCCAACCGTTAGCTCTATTCAAGCCGGTGTTGATCAGGTTAGGCAGGGTAACTATGACTCGATAATTGCTATAGGCGGTGGTAGCCCTATCGATAGTGCCAAAGCTATCAGTATTCTTGGTAAATATGGGGGGGTTATGCGCGACTATAAATTCCCTCGCATTGTATCAGAGCCAGGGCTACCGATTATTGCTATCCCCACTACTGCGGGAACGGGCTCTGAAGCCACACGTGTTACCATTATTACCGATGAAACCAATGATGAGAAAATGCTCTGTGTGGGTATTGGCTTTATGCCCACAGCAGCGCTGGTTGATTACACGCTAACGCTCAGCCTTCCACCTCGCACCACTGCAGACACAGGTATTGATGCCTTGACCCATGCCATGGAAGCTTATGTGAGTAAAAAGGCTAGCCCCTACAGTGATACTCAAGCCATCGCCGCAATGAAACTATTGGCGCCTAATCTACGCCGGGTGTTTCACGATGCCAGCGATAAAGAGGCACGGGAAGCGATGATGCTTGGCTCTACATTAGCAGGTATCGCCTTCTCTAATGCCTCGGTGGCCTTAGTGCATGGAATGAGCCGCCCGATTGGCGCGTTTTACCATGTCCCCCATGGGTTATCTAACGCCATGTTGTTGCCAATGGTAACTGAATACTCAATTCCCGCAGCTGTGAAGCGCTATGCCGATTGTGCTAGGGCCATGGGTGTTGCAAACATGGCGGATAGCGATGCAAGTGCCAATGTGAAACTGATGTCCGAGCTTTATGCTATCAATGAAGAGCTGCAGGTGCCTTCGCCGCTGCAATTTGGCATCCCCCGAGAACACTTTTTCGGCAACCTTGAAATTATGGCTGAACAGGCCTTAGCTTCTGGCTCACCGGGTAATAACCCACGGGTACCCAGTGCTGAGGACATTATTGAAATTTATAAAACACTGTGGTGATACACAATTTTATTTTGAGGAAATACCCATGACAACAGTAGGACATTTTATCAACGGTCAAATGACCACGGCAAGCGAACGCACCCAGGATGTATATAACCCTTCAACAGGTGCCGTTAGCAAACAGGTGGCTTTAGCTTCTAAAGCCACTGTGGAAGAGGCGATTACAGCGGCGCAAGCAGCCTATCCAGCCTGGCGCAATACTCCAGCGATTAAGCGCGCTAGGGTGATGTTTAAATTTAAAAATCTACTCGAGCAACACGCTGACAAAATCTGCCATATGATCGGCGAAGAGCTTGGTAAGATTGCTCATGATGCCGCAGGTGAATTGCAACGTGGCATTGAAAATGTCGAATTTGCTTGTGGTGCACCTGAGCTGTTAAAAGGTGAGCACAGTAAAAATGTTGCACCCAATATCGATTCTTGGAGTGAGTTTCAGCCACTGGGCGTGGTAGCGGGAATTACCCCCTTTAATTTTCCAGCCATGGTGCCGCTGTGGATGTATCCCATGGCCATTGTCTGTGGCAACTGCTTTATACTTAAGCCCTCTGAGCGCGACCCCAGTTCAACCCTGTTTATTGCTTCCTTACTAAAAGAGGCGGGTCTACCAGACGGTGTGATGAACGTTGTAAATGGTGATAAAGAAGCGGTTGATACTCTTTTGCATAATGAACATATCAAGGCGGTAAGCTTTGTTGGCTCTACCCCGATTGCCGAATATATTTACACCACGGCCAGTGCCAATGGGAAACGCTGTCAGGCATTGGGCGGGGCTAAGAACCATGCGATCGTAATGCCCGATGCCGACATGGACAACGCAGTTAACCAGTTGTTGGGGGCCGCTTTTGGCTCTTCTGGTGAGCGTTGTATGGCGCTTTCTGTCGCTATTGCCGTGGGTGATGCAGCGGGTGACGCTTTGGTTAGCAAAATGCAAAAAGCCATGGTGGCCTTAAAAGTGGGGCCTTTTGATGACAGTAATAATGACTTTGGCCCGGTGATCACCCAGCAACATAAGCACAAGGTAATGGGCTATATCGATAGTGCCGAGCAGCAAGGAGCGAACATCGTTGTGGACGGTCGCCATCCGGATGTCGCAGGCCATGCAGATGGTTTCTATATTGGCGGCACACTAATCGATGGCGTGACACCTAATATGGAGAGTTATCAGGCAGAAATTTTTGGTCCGGTACTGCAAGTGATCCGTGTGGATACTATGCAGGCAGCCATGGATCTTATTGATGCCCACGAATACGGCAATGGCACCTGTATTTTCACCCGGGATGGTGAAGCGGCGCGGTATTTCTCTGACAATATTCAGGTAGGCATGGTGGGCATCAATATACCTCTACCCGTACCTGTGGCCTATCACAGTTTTGGTGGTTGGAAACGCTCATTGTTTGGCGACTTGCACGCTTACGGTCCAGATGCGGTTCGTTTCTATACCAAACGTAAAACCATTACTCAGCGCTGGCCTTCAGCAGGGGTGCGTGAAGGGGCAATTTTCTCTATGCCAACCATGAGTTAAGTCTATTACTATGCAAAGTAGCTTAAGAGAAAAAGGCTCTGCTGTTTCGCGAGTCATGCAGATCATTGAGGCAGTAGCTAAGGCTGAGCGACCATTGTCGCCAGCCGATCTCGCCATTTTTTTGCATATTCCCAAACCCAGTATTCATCGTTTTCTTAATCAACTGGAAGACGATGGCTTTGTGCAAACTACCCTGCGCGGCTTAATCATCCCCGGGATACGGATGCATGGTGTCGCTTGGGGGGTATTACACAGCGAGCGATTTAGTGCGGCTCGCAGAGCGATCCTTGAGCAGTTAACAGAACAGATTGGTGAGACCTGTGGTATCGCCATACCCAAGGGCACTGAAATGGTGTACTACGATCGGGTCCAATCTGATTGGCCACTGCAGCTTAACCTTCAGGTGGGCAGTCATACGCCAGCTTGGTGCACTGCTAGCGGTAAGCTGTATCTCAGCTCACTGCCTAAACAGCGCCGTCAGAAAATGATTAGTCACTTACCGTTACGACAATATGCTCGCAACACTATTGTTGATACTGAAGAACTAGAAACCAAGTTACTAGCCATCAAGAGCCGTAAAATCAGTACCGACAATGAAGAGTTTGTCGACGGGATGGTGGGCTGCAGCGTACCTATTTTGGACAGCGATAATAAACTCTGCGCCTGTCTTTTTATTCACGCGCCGCTGCTTAGAAAAAGCCTAGACCAGTTAATCGGCTATAGTGATATTCTGTGGGCAGCTGCCTTAGAATTAGGTTCGTTGATTGATGGACCTGACAGTGCAACCCGTTAAATAGTAGAGATTATTATCATGAAAAAAAGACTTCCGCCATTAAATTGGTTGCGCTCTTTCGAAGCCGCCGCACGTCTTCTCAATTTTACTCAGGCAGCAACTGAACTGCATATGACACAGGCTGCTCTGAGTCAACAAATTAAAGGCTTAGAATCTCAGCTTGGATGTGCACTTTTTAAACGTTTACCAAGAAGCTTAGAGCTAACAGATTCAGGACAAGCTTATATACCAGGCGTGCGTAAATCTCTTGAAAATCTTGCACTGATAACTGATGAGATATTTGGAAAAGAGCGCAGTCGAACCCTCACTGTTAAAGTTAATCTGGTGTTTTTTAATACTTGGCTGGCACCGAGACTAGCTGATTTCCGTTTAAAGTACCCTGATGTTGACTTACGTTTTATCAGTAATCTATGGAATGCTGGTGCCGACATAGAGGCTGATATTGAAATCACCTATGGTAAAGGCAACTGGAAAGATTTTAATTCAGATCGTCTAACCTGGGACCAGCTTATACCAGTTTGCAGCCCTGAATTGTTAAATGGCCAAGCCATTCCAGAGTGTGCTAGCGGCCTCAATAATTATACCTTACTGCATGTAGTAGGTTATGAGGAAGGCTGGGGCCATTGGCTAAAAAACTTCGGCCATCACAACATTGACCCCTCACAGGGTATTCATTTTGACACCTTGATGACGGCGATGGAAATGGCTGCTCTGGGTCATGGCATTGCCCTAAGTAGAACCTCAGTAGCAAGGCAAATGCTTGAGAGTGGACGCCTTGTTGCTCCCTTTAATCAGACGACACCAGCCTCAGAGTCCTTCTTTTTGGCGACGCCATCAAATAAGCCTGTGCAGGCTCATGTGCAAAAGTTTAATACCTGGTTGTTAGAGCAAGCTGAACGAGAGAGAACTTAATCGAAAAGATGTAAAAAAACCAAAAAAAACCAAAAAATTATAAACTCGTGCAAACTCTCTGCGCCTAAGGTTCTGCTCTAATATTTCCATTTAAATTTGGCACTTAAAAACCAGAAAAAAGTGCCATCGACTATTCTATCAACGGGTCATTAGGCTATCACAACCACACCAATCCTAAGAGAATGACTCATTGTAATTTAATCTCTTAGAGTCGAACCCTAGGTATAAAGAATAGCTGCGTCTCACATTTTAAGGAACTTTAAGACAGCGGGCCACTGAGCATGTTTTTTACAAGAACAAAGAATGCAGATTACAGATAACTACACCCACAAATACACTGACCCCTTTTTTTAATTCAAACCCTTGATACTTCTCAATACATAATGATGCTTGGAAGTTGTTACTATTATTGGGTCTAATAGTCGTCACTCGAATTCATGTCAGACGCACGATATCAAAAAATTATGTGTCTAAGCGGAGCAAAGACGATGCAAGTAACCTTTATAGATGCTGAAATACCAGAGCCAGGCACACTGCAAGAAGTGGCTCCAGGAATATTTTGGTTGCGTATGCCATTACCCTTTGACCTCGACCACATCAACTTATACTTACTTGAAGATAATCAAAATGGGCAAGAGGGTTTCGCGTTAATCGATACAGGTATCGGCACGAGTAAAACAGAAGCGCTTTGGGATACTTTGCTAGACATATTAGGTAAGCCAATTACAAAAGTGATTGTGACCCATATGCATCCCGATCATATTGGTATGGCTGGCTATTTAGTAGAAAAATTTCGCCTTCCAATGTA
>CAJQKX010000371.1 GCA_905479025.1 uncultured Paraglaciecola sp. | reverse complement strand
CCGAACCCAGTCAGGCGGATATTGCAATCACAAGCAGACTGAAAGAAGCATTAGCATTGATTGAAACCCGTGTTCTCGATCACCTGGTGATCGGTGGCGACAGCTATGTTAGTTTGTCTGAAAGAGGATTGATTTAGTCCGGGTGCCCCAGGTTTCGTGGGGCGCTTTTTTTAACGCAAAACTCAGATACGTTGGCAATTCCAGTCCAATCGCAACTTTTTATTCGCTCAACTGAGATTCTCGATATCTCACTATCATTGGCATACACCTCATCACCTTTAAGGACTCCACGAAGCTAACGTGTTGACCGCGATCTCATTCGGTATACTGCACAATATGAGCACCACGACAACATACACGATCGGTCGACTGGCCCAGGCAGCGGGTGTGAACGTCGAAACAGTACGCTATTACCAACGGCGTGGTCTGATGGAGGAGCCACACAAACCTACACAAGGATTTCGCACCTACTCGACGGATTTTCTTCACCGGTTGCTTTTTATCAAAAGAACGCAGGAACTTGGTTTTTCCCTATCTGAAATTAAGCAACTCATGACCCTATCAGAGGGTAGCTGTGCAGAAGTAGCCGGTCTTGCGGAGATAAAACTCACTAGCATTCAGGAAAAAATAGTCAACCTGAATCGCCTCAACAAGGTTCTTACTGATCTCATAAAAACCTGCAAAGCGAATGACGACCCATCACATTGCCCCATTATTGAATCCTTAGTCACAGAAGCTGTCAAAAAGAAAACTTGACTCTGTATCTAGGTACGGAAGTTAGAATGCACTTAATGATTCATTTTGAGGTGATATGTCTATGGAAAAAAGTTCTCCCTCACTGCCCATGGTCGGTGGTGTTTTCGCTGCTATCGGCGCGAGCTTATGTTGCGTTATACCGTTTGTGCTGGTGCTTTTAGGCATCGGCGGCACCTGGATGGGCACACTCACCAGTATGCGGCCCTACAGTCCCTACTTCACAGTAGCGGTCATTGTTTTATTCGCCTGGGCGGGCTACCAACTCTATCGTCCCATTGAAAAGTGCAAACCCGGCAGCGTGTGTGCTATCCCGGCATCACGCAAACGCTACCGTACCTTTTTCTGGATCGGTGCTGCCTTTTCTCTGGTACTCGTCACCGGCGTGTACTGGATTCCATTAATTCTATAGGAGCTACTATTATGAAAAAATCCTTACTAGTTATTGCAAGTCTGTTTGTTCTTTCCGCTAACACATTCGCCGAGATTAAGACTGTTACCCTGGATATTCCAAAAATGGACTGTCCTATGTGCCCATTTACCATTTCAGCGGCGTTGAATAACGTGGACGGCGTTATGGAAGTCGATGCGGTTCTTGAAACCACATCTGCCACCGTCACCTATGACGACACCAGGGCAGATATTGAAGATCTAACCCGTGCTACTGAAAATGCTGGTTATCCTTCGACGGTAAAGGACGAGACCTAATGCAATTTGCTTTCATCATTGATGGCATGACCTGTGACCACTGCGCAAGCGGTATACAGGAATCCCTGACGCAGCTTAATGGTGATGTTCAGGCCGAGGTATCTTTTGCGAGTAAGCAAGCGCTCATAACGACTGATACGGTATCTGAAGAAAAACTCGTCAAAGCCATAGAAGCGAAGGGGTTTCGCGTTGTTTCTAATGGCGCTGATCATGACCAGGAAATCGAGGACATTCAGAAACCTAGCAACGGTGCTCGTCTTAAGCTGGTGATTATTGGTAGTGGTTCCTCTGCTTTTGGCTGCGCAATCCGTGCAGTAGAAGAAGGGGCAACCGTCACTTTGGTGGAAAGCGGTACGATCGGCGGATGTTGTGTCAATGTGGGCTGTGTGCCGTCAAAAATACTTATTCGAGCGGCACACCTGGCCCATAGTCAACGGTCGAATCCGTTTACAGGGCTACTCGATCACGAACCGACCATAGATCGAGCCGCCTTATCGCAGCAACAGGTTTCGCGAGTCGAAGAGCTGCGAGCAGCGAAATACACATCGATTCTGGACTCCAACCCCGATATCGATTTGATACAAGGTGCGGCATCTTTTAAGGATGCCCACACCCTCATTATCAAGAAACCGGACGGCTCAGAACAACTGCTTAGCGCCGATCGTTTCATGGTTGCCACCGGCTCGACTTCTTTTATTCCAACCATCGGGGGATTAAAGGAATCTCCATACTGGACATCCACCGAAGCGCTCTTTGATGAAGTCTTGCCAGAGCACTTGGTGGTACTTGGCTCAGGGGTGGTAGCCCTCGAAATTGCCCAGGCATTTCAGCGATTAGGCAGTCAGGTCACCTTGATTGCGCGAAGCACCCTACTGTCCAAGGAAGAGCCTGCACTCGGTGAGGAACTCATGCGAGCATTAATCGCTGAAGGAATGAAGGTATTGACTTATACCACCGTTTCCAGTGTGTCGCACTCAGCGTCCGGATTTCGTCTAACGACTACCCAGGGTGAGATATCTGGTGACAAGGTTTTAGTCGCAATGGGTCGTGTTCCTAACACATCCACGTTGAATCTCGACGTTACGGGAGTACAGCTTAATCAACGTGGTGGTATCACAGTGAATGATCGTATGGAAACAAATGTCGATCACATTTATGCCGCCGGTGACTGTACTGATTTACCTCAATACGTATACGTCGCTGCTGCTGCGGGCACCCGTGCCGCCGTCAATCTAACGG
>CAJQKX010000370.1 GCA_905479025.1 uncultured Paraglaciecola sp. | reverse complement strand
GAGGTTAATCAAACGTTAAAACAAGCTAGGGAAGGGCGCTTACATGGGATTTTAGACTACACTAAAGGTTGATTTTAATCACGATCCGCATTCTTGTATAGTAGATGGTAGTCAAACAAGAGTGAGTCACAAACAACTAGTGAAAACCTTAGTGTGGTGTGACAACGAATGGGGTTTTGCTAACAGAATGATTGATAATGCCATGGCCATGTTCAACACAAAAAAATAAAACCGAATTTAAAAATAATTATTTACAAGGTAAATTATGTCCATATTGAAAATGACCGAGCTTGATTTAGCCGGTAAAAGAGTATTAATACGCCAAGACTTAAACGTGCCTGTAAAAGATGGCGTAGTGACCTCTGCTGCACGTATTCTTGCTTCGCTGCCATCTATCACCGCAGCTTTAGAGCAAGGGGCCAAAGTGATGATTATGTCGCACCTTGGTCGTCCCATAGAAGGTGAATCTGCAGACGAGTTTTCATTACTCCCAGTGGTTAATTATTTAAATGAAAAAACCGATCTGAACGTACGCTTAGCGAAAGATTATTTAGATGGTGAAGACGTTAAGGACGGCGAAGTGGTGGTGTTAGAAAACGTGCGTTTTAATGTCGGCGAAAAAGACGATGATGAAACCTTAGCCAAACAATATGCAGCGTTGTGTGACATTTATGTCATGGACGCATTCGGCACTGCCCACCGCGCACAAGCTTCAACTCATGGTGTGGGTGTGTTTGCGCCAATAGCATGTGCCGGCCCATTACTGGTTGCTGAACTTGATGCATTAGGGAGTGCACTTAATAATCCCAAACGCCCTTTAGTGGCTATAGTGGGCGGCTCAAAAGTATCAACAAAATTAACTGTATTGGATGCTTTATCTAAAATTGCTGATCAGTTAATAGTGGGGGGAGGAATTTCAAATACCTTTGTTGCAGCACGTGGCTATAAAGTTGGCCGTTCGTTACATGAGGCAAATTTGATCCCAGAAGCTAAACGTTTAATGGACTCGTTAGATATTCCTGAAACAGTCGATGTGCGTGTTGGCAAAAACTTCTCTGAGTCAGAGCCTGCTGTAATAAAAGATGTCAGCGAAGTACAAGATGATGAAGAAATCATGGATTATGGCCCACAAACAGCTGAAAACGTGGCAGCGATTTTAAAAGGTGCTAAAACTATTCTATGGAATGGCCCTTGTGGTGTTTTTGAATTTGATAATTTCGCTAAAGGCACAGAAGTGGTGGCTCGTGCGATTGCTGATAGTGATGCTTTTTCAATAGCTGGTGGTGGTGATACGTTAGCAGCGATTGATAAATGGAATTTGAATGATAAAATTTCTTATATTTCTACTGGTGGTGGTGCTTTCCTTGAGTTTGTTGAAGGTAAAGAGTTACCTGCAGTGGCCATGTTAGAAGCCAGAGCGGCTAAATAGTTAAACGACGTATAACCTAAAATATAATAACGAGAAGGGCTTAAGTACTCGATGTATACCTTAAACCCTACGAGCCGTTATGCAAATCGGCTTCAACAAAATAAAAAAAGGATTATTGCACATGGTATTTCAAGCCCAACAAGATATGCTTGCAAAAATTAATAGCCAAAATGGATTTATTGCTGCATTGGACCAAAGTGGTGGCAGCACACCAAAGGCTTTAAGTTTGTATGGTGTAGATGAGTCTGAGTATCAAAGCGACGAAGAAATGTTTAACAAAGTACATGCAATGCGCACTCGTATTATCACGTCAAGTGTGTTCAATGGTGAACGTGTATTAGGTGCGATTTTGTTTGAAGATACCCTTGATAGAAATATTTTAGGCCACAGTTCTTCTAGCTATTTATGGAACGTCAAACAGGTTATTCCTTTTTTGAAAGTCGATAAAGGCTTAGAGGCTGAAGTTAATGGAACGCAACTTTTAAAAGCGATGCCTGACTTGGATAACTTGTTGGCAAAAGCTAATGCCCAAAATGTGTTTGGGACTAAAATGCGGTCTGTGGTTAAGTTGGCAAATGCTGTGGGTGTCGAAGCTATTATTGCTCAGCAATTTGTGGTGGCTAAACAAATTTTAGCAGCAGGCCTTATGCCAATTATTGAGCCTGAAGTGGATATCCATAGTCCTGAAAAAGCGGCTGCTGAAGCCTTGCTTAAAGCGTCAATCCTAAAACATTTAGATAATTTAGCATCCGGTCAGCAAGTGATGTTAAAACTAACCTTGCCTGAGACCGCCAACTTTTATCAAGACTTGGTTAATCATCCTAAAGTGTTAAAGGTTGTGGCATTATCCGGTGGTTATTCAAGAGAAGAAGCTAACAACAGGTTGACTGAAAATAACGGTATGATAGCAAGTTTCTCTCGTGCACTATCCGAGGGTCTAAGTGCTAAACAAAGCGATACCGAGTTTGATGCCACTATGGACTCATCTATAGAAAGCATTTATCAAGCCTCTAAAAGTTGATTTTATTTTGTGAGAAAAATGGTTGGATATTTGCCTGACTATTTTTACTCGGAAGATTGGGGGGATTGGGTTATTCTTTGATTTGTTTGTCCTTAAATGGATGAGAACTGATAAAAACGATCCATGATTTGCCGCTTCCTCTGTATAAAAAGCTTACAATGACATTTAGAGTTGAACCCATGTGTTTAGTACCTGATGGCGTTGATCATATCGAAGGTTTCTGCCAATTTCCCAAAAAAGAAGTGGCCAAACTAGTCTCATATTTTGTGCGCTGGGTCATCACTCCCCGTTATGATAAATCATCACTCGAAACTGAATATAAAACGAATAACAAACGTCTAGATCATGGCAAAACTGAAAAATACTTAAGAGTGTTTGGTAAAGTGCTTGTCGACTTCGAAGAACACTTTCAAGACAAGTTATCCATATTGATCGATCAATATCTTGGTCGCTAATTAAATCTCCCAATAGTGAAAATACTAAGGAGTCATTCAATACGCCAGATATAAGCAGCCCAGATTGTATTATGTTTGATGGCTGATGGCTGAGTGAGATACTGGATAGATATGTTCTGGTCAAGTCCAACCGGACACTTTTCTAAAGGAGTTTTCAAATTCAATTGGCGATTGATCCAAATTAGCTGAATGTAGTCGCTCAACATTATAATATTTCATGTACCTAGCAACATCTTCT
>CAJQKX010000369.1 GCA_905479025.1 uncultured Paraglaciecola sp. | reverse complement strand
AAACTAAGCCGCAGTGCCGCTGCAGTCCTATCATTAAAAATTCATACAGGCTACGCCAGATACCCCAGCGATTTATATGTTCGCGTCTTTGAGGACTAATAATTGCCATTATGTGCACTCTGTAGTGAACGCCATTTTTCAAAACGCCATCTAAGCAAAGTTGAAAAGGTTTTTTTTATCGTGTCATCGAGCGTTAGGGGTTTTTCTAGTGCCCGAGAATAGAAACCTCCTGACGGCTACTTGTATCGAATTTGATAAATTCGCGCAGCTAGCAAGCTAAACAAGGCGGCCATAAACACAAGTGGCAGCGGTATATTAAATTCGGCAACTAATGGGTTGGTGCCTTGTTGAAATTCGTGTAAGTTGCTGTGATTGTCGTTATCCGGATCATCATCGGCATCGTCAGCATTTAAAGTGTTGAATCCGTACTCAAGCTCCCAAGTATCGTCAATACCATCGTTATCATCATCAGTGTCGAAAGCATCATCGATCAAGTCACCGTCGAAATCTTGCCACTGAGTGAAAATCACTTGATTGATCGCGAGGCTCTCGACGTTAATTGTGATGTTAACATCCGATAAGTTTTCAATGCAGCTAACGGAAGTACCTTGCGGGTCGACGCAAGTGGCATTTCGTCCACGTAATTCAATGGGTAATTCCAATGTCACCGCTTTTGTTTCGGAGTTAGGGTTCGTTACAATAATTTTTTCCACTCCATTAATATCGCGCCAATAGGCAGCTTGTAACAGTGGGAAGGATGGCGTGTGCGTAATTGAGCACGATTGATCCTCGCACCATTGGCCCACGTTTATGGTGTCAGCTGTAGAAGCAGGCATTACTGAGCTTAGGTATTGGCCTAACGTAAAGGTGTCAGTCATGCTTTCGCGAGCACGAGCTAAATTGTAGGCATAAATAATCGATGCGTAATCGCAGGTGTCGGCCGTTGAAGCATCGCAACTAAAATCACCGGTGAGCTGCTGAAAAGTAGTAAGTCCTAATTGATAGCCCCAAATAAAAGGAAGCGAAAGGCGATATTTTCTTGCGAGATATGAGTCATTTCCACGTAGTTGCATGCCCACGACCTGATGGTAACCACTGTAGACGCTTGGCAAGAGCGGTGCAAGTGTGGGGGGGGGGGAAGTATACATTGTGGTGAGGTCAAGGTTCTTCAGATACAGCTCACTATAGTGCTCTGCTGCTATAAAACGATCGCTTGTTTGGCCAGTGGCTACGTCACTGATTGCAATGGCCTTAACTTGGGTGAGAAGCGTTTTTGTGCCGTCTTTAACATACTGGCTATGCCCATCGGGATAACCCGGCTTAGCGGAGTAATCGGTTTGATAGCCAGCGCCAACACTATCTAAATATTGGGCCTTCGCGCCGCTGTTAAAGTTTTGTGTTGCAAGGCTATTAATCTGCTCTTGCCATGGTGCTGCGCTCATCTGCATAGCAGCCAAACATTGTTTCGAGTTATAAGTGGCGGTAATGGGCTCTCCGCTTGCGAAGCGCGTAACATAATCTGATAAAACAGCATTGCCTGCAGAATTTACTGCCTCACCCCAAATTCCAAATAGCGGTGATGCACAGTTGCCATGCTCATTAGGGTCCGCGCAGACAGCTAAATCGCAATACTTAACTTGCTGTGCTCCATCGGGATCGTTACTGTCGACGGGCTCTATTTCATTGGTGATGTCGATGAATACGCCGTTGATATAGGGCATTACAATGGTATTACCATCATTTTGTAAATGACTTAGATAATTTGACCAGTCGTTGGCGGTAGTGCAGTTTATATTGTCGTCATAACATTTTGGTTTGTAGTATGGAAAGCCATGGTCGAATCCAGGTGTATGCCAGTTATAGTCGTGGATACCAATCCTTAAATCGTTAGAGTGGGGTGGATCGACATTGCGGAGGGCAGGCAGTAGTGTATTGTCTAAATAGTCTTGTTTATATGTGAGCGACTTATCAATACCATTATTAACGGTCCACCAAAACATTCCCTGTTTAAGTTGATCAGAGACATCGGTGCGTTCAGCGAGCGGTTCGGGTGTCCATGCTTGCTGGGTTGCCCAGCGACGATAAAGTTTGGCAGATTTTTGCCAATTGCCACACATGGGGCGAACAACGACATTAAACGAATCGGCCTCGGTGATCTCATTGTTGTTACGCAGATAATGCTCAATCCCAGTGGGCCGATTTCTGCTGATCGCTTCAAACCGATATTTTTTTGGGAAACCAGCAGGATCATGGCTGCCAATGTATAACGTGTATTGATCATCATTGAGCGAGCTAAATTGCGCCGATAGTGAGGAATTTTGGTATGTACCAGAAATTACCTTGTAAAGTGGCTGAGTAACACCTGATGCATGACTGGGGACGCTGGCTGAATAACAGCTTGCTGCAGTTCCTTGGGTATCAATGCAGTTTTGATCGTAGCCCATTCCAATCATATTTGGAAAAAGTATGCTCTTCAATCCGGAAGTGTAGGGGTCGACTTCGAGACGTGCAGCTAAACCGGATTCTCCAATAGAGTTAAGAGACCAATAGGCGCGCATAGAGGGACGGTGAGTA
Organism: uncultured Paraglaciecola sp.; assembly: GCA_905479025.1. The sequence goes on along the minus strand of CAJQKX010000369.1, from coordinate 1,575 downwards.
TTGTTAGCGTCGGGTTTGTACTCAAAGATAAGGTTTTTCGTTGCGGCATCAAAATATGTGGATGAGTAGTCAGGTTCTTCCTGAAATCCACCAATACAATCCGAGTAGCCTGAACTCGCGGTGCAATTATATTTGGGGTCAAGTGCTGAAATAGCTATGTTTCGCAGAGCAGTTTGAAACTCCATGCCATAAGTGCGGTGTGTCAATGCTAGTAGCCCGCCGCGTCGCGAAAATATGGCTACATATTTATCATTAGTTAAAATGTGAAAAAAATGTTGTATGTCATGTGTGGTAGATTCGCTAGGCTCTGGAATGCAAATTTGATTGTCGGGGTTATTGCACTGGCTGAGAGGAACCAGCGAGTAAGTGGCGTTACCGTAATGAAAAGGTGAATCGTTGACCTTACTACTCCAGTTTTCAAGCGGATTGGCAGATTCATCAAACGCCTCACACATTGATGTCCACGTTTTATAATTGGTGCCGTCAACAGTAATCAAATACTGGTATTCAATAGGGTCATGAAAACTTATGCGCACGCTTTTATCAGTCAGGCGCCATCGCTCAGCGCTCATCTTAATTACATCGTAATCGGCGCTATCTAATACAGACCATAGACCGTCAATGTCGTTGCGCCTTGAAATGGTCATTGATGCCACTTCATTCGAGGAACCATTGATGAGTGTTGTGGGGTTTCCGAGTAAGCTTGGGTTGCCTGGAGCGATGCTAAACGCACTTACATAAGCTGATAGCACTAGAGAGCAAAAAAGAAAGCTTACTGCGCGCAAGCTAGCGATGGATTGCATTAATTTATTCATTCCTTGATCCTCATATTCCAAATTCGTAGAGCTGCAGAGGGAGTCATTTGTCTTCGTTCTTATTAGTGCTTACAAACTATCAAAGGACTGATGAGTAGTCAATTAGCGGATGGGGTGAGGTATAAAATAAGAATTAATTCAATTGGTTGTAAGAGTTTTATTGTTTTAATAAATGGGCGGGATACACTAATATTACGCTCCGTTTATTATCTGTTAAGAGCGCTTTTTCTGTTTTTCGGGGTTGTTGCCGGGCTACGGGGCTTTTCAAAACTGCCCCCTTACACCCGCGGATAGCGCATCAACATGAGAGTTCTTTGTTTCTGCACGATTATCTAAGTACGCCAATTAAATCGTTGTGACCGGTGCAATTCCATAAATTGCTGTACGCACGCTTGAGCGTTGCCGCAGGTTTTTTAATTATGAATTGAGTCAGGTTTGAGAGGGTGTTAGAGGAGGGGAGTTATTGGGGCTTGTTAACACCAGATTAGAAGCAGTAAATCTCATTCATGGCCATAAGCCTTCCACTTAATTCTTCTTGGAGTTGAGATAAGCTTGAAAAGGTTTGCCTTGGGCTAATGAAATAGCCAGAAACGAAAAACCCCACGTTTTATAGGCTAAAACGCAGGGCTTTAAGTTTTACTGTACTACTTAAAACATCAAATGGCGGAGAGGCAGGGATTTGAACCCTGGGACGGGATGAACCGTCGCTGGTTTTCAAGACCAGTGCTTTCGACCACTCAGCCACCTCTCCAAAAAAATC
>CAJQKX010000368.1 GCA_905479025.1 uncultured Paraglaciecola sp. | reverse complement strand
CGCCCATTACGAAATCAACACCTAAATCATCTTTCCACTTATTGATGAAATTTTCTTTTTTGGGGGAAGTAATAGCAACAAATAAAAGTTTAGCGCCAGATTCTCGTATTTTTTTTACAACGAAATCTTCATCATCCCAAAAAAAACCATCATGATAGCCTACAACATTTAAGCCCTCATAAAGATTTTCAACCACCAACTTCGTTTTTTCAACAACATCCAACTGAGATCCTAACAAAAATACCGGGAACTCACGCTCAGCACTCATCGCTAGTAAACTATGGAAAAGATCAATGCCTGCTACCCGCTCCGGCACAGGAAAACCACAAAATCGAGCGCCCCAAACAACTCCCATACCATCAATATTAATAATGTCACAAGACCTAACAGACTCAGTCAAAACGTCATCATTATCCATATTCACAATCTTGGCAGCATTGACCACAACATGCTGCGTAAATTCATTCTTCGTTAGTCTTTCCTCTATGAGTGATACCGTTTCGTCTTTTGTAGATATATCCATAGGCACATTTAAAAACTCTATACGCTTCATTACTTATCCCTCTCTATTGTTGAACGATTTAAAAAAACAGCAAAAGAATAGTAAGCCCAAGCCTGGGTCCATCGCATATAATTAATCGAATTATTTATATATTTATTTTTTTGATAAGAAAATCGATTTTTTGAAGGGATAAATAATGTTTCAACCGCACGTTGAATAATTTTTTCTACTAAAAAATCGTTTGCATTGTTATCACAGGATATTTTTGTCAGTATCAAAATAGCTTGTGAAACAGAATGCATATCTAGAGGGTAAAGATTGTCGTTATAATATTTTGCAGTATAATTTTTGTCGAAAAAATTAGCCTTGTAATAGTTGCAACCTTTTTTAATAACATCATCGAAATCATGTACATTTAGAGATCGACGTATCATATCTAGCGCCTCCAGATTATAACCAGTATGAAAACCATCAATAAACTGATGGTGAGGCATTGCACCATAATACCACTGCCCGTTTTTTCCCTGTTCATCAGCAGATTGATAAGCAACCTTTAGAGAAAGGAGTCTATATTTTGAGTTGTCAGAATACGCTGCCACAACACTTACCCAAGCTGCTGCCCATAAACTAGCATTATGGACAAATGCTTTTTCTCCGGGGACATATGCGAAAAAAACTCGTCCATCAATTTCAGAATAAAGAGTATCGACTATAAAGTCTGCCGCACTTATAGCTGCAGATCGATATAAACCCACTTCATTTGGATAATTCTGATCTTCAATCATCTCTGCCAATGAGAATAACGCCCGAGCAACATATACCGTTGTTATAGCATTAGGCTTTCCTTTGGGCACAAAAAAAGCTCGCGCCTTCCAGTCGAAATGATAACCCCAGCAACTAGAGCCCCAAACTTTTTTGTTGCATTGCTGGGTAATCAACCAATCAGCCAATTCAATAGCCTGTTTGATATGATCATCTTTAGCTGATCGCTTATAGTCTTCTAGTAACCCAAGTATGAATAAAGCAACGCCTTTAGGATTACGACGCTTGGGAACACCCAATAAAGCACGAAAATTCACTGGAGAAATTTTAAAAAATTGAGTCCAAGCCAAACCAAATAAGCCTGATTTCAGCTTAGGGAAGAATTCAAAAAAATTACTATTTAAACCATCAAAAGGATCATAACCAGAAAAATCATTAGCTTTAGCATCAGCTAAAATAGACTCTTTTATATTATCGATATTAATTTTCACAGCTATTTATTACTCACAATCATCTAGAATAAATAAATCGACATCTAAGGTAACACCGAGAGCTAAAGATTCAACTGCTAATATAGTTGCCAAACTATTAAGCATTAAACACTTGTATGGAATGCAAGGAACTCCAGAACGTAAACCTTTTATCCAAGCATTAAGCATTGTCTTTTGACCTTTATCTTGCACCATCAATTTTTTCGTCTCTACACCTTCATCTTTATAGAGAATCGCCTCTTTAAAATTGTTAATGATGCCACTACGCCCCCCTCCAAATACTTCAATATATTCTTTTTGTAACTCCTGAGAGCCGTCAGCTGTATAAACTATATTAGCAATACTTCCATTTTCGAATCTCAAACTAATGATCACATTATCATTAAGGAGTGCAGATTTATTTTCCTTAGACGTACCCACACAAGAAACTGTTTTAGGATTTGATCCAACTAATGCAGAAGCCAGATCAACAAAATGACATGCCTCCCCAATAATCCTCCCACCCCCAACAATGGGGTCTTGAATCCAATGATCAGCGTCAATAGCACCAGAGTTAACTCTAATATTAACAACTAGTGGGGATTTTATTTCCTTAAAATGCTCTATCAATGTGATCGTAGATGGCGCAAATCGGCGATTAAAACCAACCATAACCTGAACGCTTATGTTACTTTGATGTTCAGTGTGGATGTTATTTAACTCACTAACACTTAAACCAATAGGCTTCTCCACATAAACATGCTTACCCGCCTTTATAGCAGCAGCAACAGAAACCGCATGGGAATCATGACGAGTTGCAATCATGATTGCGTCAGTATCACTTCCTAAAACATCATTATAATCTCTCGTACAGAAAGAAAAACCAAACTGAACAGCAATATTCTTTGCTGTTCGACCACTACCTGTAACAATACCTCGCAACTCAATATGAGAATTTTTACTTAGCGACGGTAACAAGCTAGAAGCCGCATAATTACCCGCTCCAAAAAAAGATAAACCCAGTTTTTCTTTTTCTATCGGCTTAGAGTTAACAGGAATCCGAACTCGATCGATACTATCTAGAGAGTAATCATCATACTCAATGACTATAGCCATATAGGGCTCTAGCTTTTTTCCTTCAATTAACTGATAGGCTTTGGCACATTCATCTATATTAAACCGATGCGTGATCAATCCTTTTACATCAATTTTCTGCTGAGCAATCAACTCTAAAAACGACTGCATATTTCGCTGCTCGGTAAAGCGAACATAACCTAACGGGTAATCGTTTCCGCTCTCCTCATAAAATGGATCATAACGACCAGGGCCATATGATCTAGAAATCACCACACTGATCTCTTTCTTAAAATAATCATCACGAGGAATATCCATACGCACCGCACCAACGACGACGACACGGCCTTTTTCACGTGTGACATCGCCACATAATTCAATGGGCTGATTACTGCTGGTACCTGCACAGACAAGCACCCCATCGACACCATGACCGGCCGTTAAGTCTTTACATATATGCGAGACATCATTAGCAGAATTTACACCAATAGCCCCAAAACTTTCAGCCTGTTTGACTAGCATAGGATCAATGTCTGTAGCTATAACCCTGCATCCATTAGCTTGTAATAACTGCACCGTAATTTGCCCAATAAGACCAAGACCTAAAACGAGAAAAGTCTCACCTAACATAGGCTCAGCTAAACGAACGCCTTGCAATGCAATAGACCCA
>CAJQKX010000367.1 GCA_905479025.1 uncultured Paraglaciecola sp. | reverse complement strand
TTGCCTCCTGGGCTAGTTTACAAGGAAAAGTGCCGCGCATATCAGTGGCAAATGGATACTGCTTTGCAGGTAACGCTGCTTTGTTTGGCGCTGCAGATATCACCATTGCAACTGAGTCTTCATGGATAGGTATGGCGGGCCCTGCGATGATAGAAGGGGGTGGTTTGGGGGTGGTTAAGCCAACTGATATTGGCCCTAGTGCTAAACAGGTTAAAAATGGTGTGATAGATATTTTGGTCGAAAACGAGCAGCAAGCAGCCAAAATGGCAAAAAAATGTTTGTTGTATTTTCAAGGACCATTAGTCGACGGACAACAAAGTACATATGCTGACCAACAAGCTCTTGAACAGGTTCTTCCGGAAGACAGGCGTTTTGTATATGATGTAAAAGAGATCATTAATATTCTCGCAGATACCGATTCTTTTACTGAAATTAAAGCCCAATTCGGTACTGCAATTATTAGTGGTTTTATGCATTTACAAGGTCATCCGGTGGGAGTGTTAGCCAGTAATTGCAAAGTATTAGGCGGTGCTATTGATGTTGACGCCGGCGAAAAAGCGAGTCAATTTATGCATCTTTGCCAGCAGTTCTCTATTCCTTTAGTGATACTATGTGATACTCCCGGATTTATGGTGGGGCCAGAACATGAAGAGAGAGGCGCCGTTCGCAGGCTGGCTCAACTGTTTGTTGCTGGCAGCCAACTTACTGTGCCATTAGTCGCCGTGGTTTTAAGAAAATGTTATGGATTGGGTGCACAAGCATTGTTGGGAGGAAATACCAGTCAGCCAAGTTACACTATTGCTTGGCCCACAGGTGAATTTGGCGCAATGGGGCTTGAAGGGGCGGTTAAGTTGGGTTTTAAAAAAGAACTTGCAGCCATGCAGGATACGTCAGCAAGAAAAGTACTCTATGAACAACTCTTAGCTGCGCAATATCAAAAAGGCCAAGCCCAAGAAGTGGCCAGTGTTCTAGAAATTGATGCGGTTATTGAACCGGCTAATACCAGGCAAACCCTGCTATTAGCTTTAAACATAACCCAATAAATAAGCTAATAGACTTTAGGCTATAAAAAATAGTTGCACAATTAATAATCAATATTTATACTGTATGTATAAACAGTTGTTTGTTGGAGGCAACATGATCAGTTATTCAAATACCACTCTTTGTATAAAAAGTGGTGCAAATAGCGTTGTAAATAGCGTCAACCACAACCATCCCCTTTGCCCCAAGCATTTCGCCAGTATGGACTTGTGTAGTCAGGCTCAAATTTCTGAGAATGCGGACAATATACTGAATAGAATGAATAAACTCAGAGCCTTTGCAAGAGAACAGCAAGCCAAACGTTTGAAGTCACAAAGGCAACAAACCAGTTTTTGTTTCTAAATACTTTTCAAATACAATAGTAATTAAAGCTAAGTTTAAAAGCATATATTGCAGACCGTTATTGATTAACTGTCAATAAAGTAAAACATTCGTTATAAAAAGCTTTAAACTAGTGACATGTTTAAAGTTGGATAAACCAACTTAGTCTTTAGGAATATTATGATCAACAATGATGTTATGCGCCGTTTGCGCTATATCTTCGATTTCAACGACGCAAAAATGCTTGAAATTTTTGCTCAAGCTGATTACCCCGCTACAGTCGCACAACTACATACTTGGTTGCGTAAAGACGATGATCCTGCTTTTGTTGAACTTACCGATCTTCAGTTTTCTCTATTTTTAAACGGTTTGATAAATATGAATCGTGGCAAACGCGAAGGCGTTGAAGCACCCGTTGAGCGTAAACTTACCAACAACATCATCTTTATGAAATTAAAAATTGCTCTCAATATGCAAGCCGAAGCGGTATTAGAAGCAATGGATTTAAGTGGCTTTAAAATCAGCAAACACGAATTAAGTGCCTTTTTTAGAAAACCAGAAAATCGCCAGTATCGTGCTTGTAATGACCAAATCATGCGTAACTTTTTGAAAGGGTTACAGATGAAAATACGTGGGGAAGGAGCTGTTGAAGGTGAAGATGAGCTGGTTTGACTCCCTATTGGTAAATATATGTACTGAATTTATGTATTTTTATTTGACTCCACATAATCTTTTTTACTAGCATCCAGCCAAGACTCCCTGTTCGCCTTTTTCTTTTCTACAATCAAAAGAAGTAGGGGAACAGAACCGATTTGTTCAATACCTTTTATTAGGTGACCATATTAACTATTTCACTAAACGTTCATAAATATTGGCACTCGTTTAGAGCGTATCATTCTCAATTATTTCGATAACTGGATCGCCAGTAAGGTGAACCAGCATTATTCTTCCTTTATGTGTCCATTTAAGTCGTATGTCGAGCTGTTTAAATGAGCGAAGCTATCCTTTAAAGATGCCAGTTTCATCCCAATAAAGCCGCTTATTTCTAAAGCAAGTTTGACAAAGTTTAAGCATTCACTTAACTTAGTCTTATATAAGACATTAAATCAAAATTAACACTTTATTAATTGGATACAATAGATGCCAAATAGTCATAAAACGATGCCAAAAGTTGGCTTTGGTCTTTGGAAAATACCTAAAGATATCTGTGCAGACGCAGTGTATAACGCCATTAAGGCTGGATATCGTCATTTAGACAGCGCTTGTGATTACGGAAACGAGGTGCAAGTAGGTGAGGGTATTAAGCGTGCAATTGATAATGGCCTGTGTTCTCGCGAAGATTTATGGGTGACATCTAAGTTGTGGAATACTTATCATGCTAAAGAACATGTAAAGCCTGCTTTAGAAAAAACTTTGGTTGATTTGCAGTTGGATTATCTCGATTTATATTTGATACATTTTCCTATCGCACAACCATTTGTGGATTTCGATGATCGTTATCCACCTGAGTGGATAACTGATACCGCAGTTGGCAAAATGGAATTAGCACCCGTGCCATTATTCGAAACATGGCAAGCTATGGAAGATTTATACCAACAAGGCCTGGTTAAACAAATTGGTGTTTGTAATTATAACTCGGGTTTGTTGCATGACTTGATGTCTTATGCTCAAACTAAGCCTTCGGTATTACAAGTAGAATCCCACCCTTATTTGACCCAAGAGCGTTTGATGCGTTTAGCTCATCAGTATGAGCTTCAGGTTACTGCTTTCTCTCCCCTTGGCGCGTTATCATATTTAGAGCTGGATATGGCTGGGGCTTCAGAGTCGGTGTTAGAACAGACAGCAGTGAAACAAGCAGCAAAAAGGTTAGGTAAAACTGCTGCACAGGTCGTGTTACGTTGGGGTGTTCAAAGGGGTAACGCTATTATTCCAAAAACATCTCGTCCTGAGCGTTTAAAAGAAAATTTAGATATTTTTGATTTCGAATTGACTTCACAAGAGATGGATGAAATTTCAGCGCTTAACAGTAATAGGCGATTTAATGATCCGGGAAATTTCTGTGAAGCTGCCTTTAATACTTTTCATCCTATTTACGATTAGACAGAGGCCAAGCTATGCAACCGGTTAATTATGTAGAAGTCCCACATCAATTAGATTGTGAAGATTCGGTTTTCCCTAGTGTTGTGGTCAACGATGGTTCGCTGACTACACAACAAGAATGTGACCACTGGATCAAATCAAATTTGACTGAACTAGAGGCTAAATTACGTAAATCGGGAGCGATTTTATTTAGAGGTTTTCCTGTGAATTCGGCGGAAACGTTCGATGAATTCTCACATTCTTTTGGTTATCCAAATTTCACTTACAAAGAATCTTTGTCGAATGCTGTCAGGTTAAACTTCACCGAACGTGTATTTACCGCCAATGAAGCACCCAAAGATGTGGAAATATTTTTGCATCATGAAATGGCGCAAACGCCTATCTCACCCAGTAAATTGTTTTTCTTTTGTAAAAGTGCCGCTGAGGAAGGAGGCCAAACACCTCTATGTCGCTCCGATATGTTGTTTCAAGACTTAGCGAAACACATGCCAGAGTTAGCTGCTGATTTTATGAGTAAGGGTCTTAAATATACTACTCAGATGCCAGCAGAAGGTGATCCTAACTCAGGACAAGGACGAAGTTGGAGGAGTACGTTAAGTGTACAAAATGATGTCCAAGCCGAACAAAAATTGGCTGAGTTAGGTTATAGTTGGGAATGGCTTGCAGATGGCAGTTTACGTGCTACAACGCCGGTATTACCTGCTGTAATCGATATGGGAAATGATAAAAAAGTATTTTACAACCAATTGATTGCAGCATTTATGGGCTGGAAAGGAGTACGTGAAAATCCTTCTAGTGCCATTAACTTTGGTGATGGAACTGCTATCCCAACTGTAGGTTTAGAGCTGGCAGTGAAATTGTCTGAAAAGTACACTTTTGATTTGCCTTGGCAAGACGGCGATGTCGCTTTAGTAGACAATTACATGGTCATGCATGGTAGACGTCCATTTACCGGTGAGCGCAAGCGTCAAGTGCTGGTGGTTTTAGCCATCGACTAAACGAGTATTAACGGTTTTTTCAATAACCTTTACAGGTCACTCGAGCTAATAAATTGCATATAAAAACGAAACTTCCAGGTGTTTTAATTTCTGTCATTGTTGGTCTAGCTGCATTGTTTTTAAGTGAACACTATGGCGCACCTGCTATGTTATTTGCCTTGCTGTTAGGCATCGCTATGTCGTTTTTGTATGAAGGTACAATATGCAAAGAGGGAATTGAGTTTACCGCACGCCATATTTTGCGAATTGGTGTGGCGTTGTTAGGATTACGCATCGCGTTTGGCGATTTGGCTGCACTGGGTTGGCAAACTGCTGTGTTGTTGGTGGTGGCTATTGTTAGCACTATTGGTCTTGGCGTTGTTTTAGCCAAAGCACTTGGCTTACAAAAGCGCTTTGGGGTATTAACAGGTGGCGCAGTCGGTATATGTGGTGCTTCAGCTGCCATGGCTATTGCAGCGGTATTACCCGA
>CAJQKX010000366.1 GCA_905479025.1 uncultured Paraglaciecola sp. | reverse complement strand
AAGGGTCGACACTTCCCAAATAATTAATCTTACAATTAACACGCTGAGCAATATCGGTCTTAAAATCAACTTCATCGGCTCCACCTCCGACAATTATCCATTCAACATCAATCATTCTGCTTAACTTTTCATAGACCTCAAGCATTTCAAACAATCCCTTCTGACGGACGATTCGGCTCACAGTAAGAATCTTTAATGGACCTTTGTTATTTGATTTTACAAAGTGGGTTTTTGATGATTTTGATTTATACAATGGGCCAAAATAACATACAGAAGTATTAGTGGATTTGACATCTAGCCGTAACGCTGAAATTATTTTTTTGCGTAAAAACTCGCTGACAAAGAGCATTTCCACATTACGTCCAAATCCTTTGATGAAGATGCGAAAAAATACAAGGAGTATAGGTTGGTTTTGCTCGATATATTCTAGTTCACTTCCGTGAAAATACAGTTTAACGAGTTTGCTACGGAACAAACAGCTTAAACCCGCAAATATGATAAGAAAATATGAACCATGGACATGCGTATTACCCTTAGTTAGAAAAGAATTAAGTATATCAATCGGCAATCGCCATCTACGCCGAGTGGAATCCAACGAATACACTTTGAAGATAGTGTTCGAGTTTCGTAGACTCTCTATCTGACCCTCCACACAGGTCTTAATACCACCTTGGACCTTATAAAATTCTGGCGTAAATATATGCGCGGATACTTGCCTATAATTCATGTTTTTAAATGTCCTCTGACCAACGCCCATGACCACTAGAAAGTCACAGCCAAAACTTTTATTTTAGTTTTTGGCACTGACAAATTTCATTTTTAGAATAGCCTCAATGCGCGCTCCATGATGCACAAGTATTCCGGCTAAATCTCCAACGGCATTCCATTCACTTAGGAACTTGGCACATTGATACCCAAAAGAGCTAAGCGCACTTAGAAAGATAACTCGACGCTGAAATAACACATTTTCATTTCAACATCTCTCAGTGATGTTTAGAGTAGCTACTAATTTTTAACTGCTAAATGTGAAAACCCAACTTACGGAAGCTTCGGACTAACCAACGTCCTAATGTTTTAGCGTAAGGGATTTTTTTAACAATCATTTGTAAGGTTTTATTATTGGACAGACCACGTCCAATCACTACGCCCTCTCTCAATCTATCCGAGTAATCAAGTTGAAGTTCAAATCCTTTTGACAAATAATAACGGTACACCTTATCGAACTTGGTCATTGCGCCGTCTCCTGTCGAAACTGCCCCATCAAGCTTTCCGAGATACTCACCATATTTTGGGAGGCTCCCCCAAAGTTCAATATCATCTTTAGGGTGTGGCGGGACAAATGTTCCCAATCCAAATTTTTGCATCATATATGAAAAATGAATATCTTCACCAGCCGTTTTTTCACTACTAATTGGAGGTAACTCACTCCAAAAAATAGCCAAGTGTTCTCTCTTAAAGAACCAAGAATGGCCAACAATATCAACTTTCTCTACTTCTGAATTGGGGTTTTTCCATCCAACATCTTTATATGGACTATATCTTTTTTTACTTAAATACTGCAGCCCCCTAGTCCCCAAGAGCCCATCATGACTGCTCATGGTCGTAACACAATTTTCAAACCATTTAGATCCAGGTATCGTGTCGTCATCCAAAACGCAAATATAGTCAGTATCTAAATTTAAAGCGAAAGCGAATCTGGCCCAAACGCCAAGATTATCATTGCAGTTTGCATGCACCACTTTTTCGGTGATGTTCGCTGGAACTTCCTGCCCTTTATTTTGCCAGACATAAATTTTAGCCGCCTTATACGTTTGATTGTCTACGGCATGTATTTGCTTTTCAAGGTGCTCTACTCGTCTATATGCATTTAAAATCACCCCAATAGTCTTACCGGTATTCACCATTTTATAGTCTGCCTGTCATTTATTACTTCCTTAAACTTATCCTTAAACGAAAGATTTTCGCGATTTAAATAGCTTCTGATGTTCGTCGGCAAATTTAACAAATCATTGATCGACGTGCCGACATCTAGAAATGTTAAGTCTTTTCTCGAGCATTTTAGATTGTGACCAATAATCTTTGACAAACTAGATGCTGATGAGAGCACTAGAGATCCCTCAGGGATATTACTCAACTGACGCAGAATTGAGTATTTGATAGAGTTGTAATCGGAGAAAAAATTATCGTTGACGGAAATTTTTACTGCATTATTTAGGACCCCCTGAAGCTCAGACCTATGGTTACAAACAACGTATAGATGAGCGAACTGAGAAAATTTTGGCACAATATTTGATCGAAAAAGAGAGTAATTGTTATTTAGAAAGAGATCAGCAAAAGTAATATATCTATCAATTCCGCCATTTAGACGCACTAATAAATGCTGTTCTTCGCACATTAACGAATGAGATGATGGAATTCCTTTATAAAAGTCAGTCTCAGCATATGTTGCCGCCTCAAGAAGATCCTCTCTAATGTTTCTGTTCATGATAGGATCAAAACGCTTAGCGTCAAATACAGGGTATCTATTGCTTTTCGACTTTCCTCTGATAATAGTCGTGCCATTATTTATTTCCAAATACCTATTTCGAAGAATTTCAGTTTCTCCATCGCTAAATCTAATAAATGTAAAGGGCGTCTTATTATGAAGATTCGCAGCTAACATATTCAACTGCTCTAAGGGATCTGGTCTGTAGCGCCGGGGATGCTTATATCTAACAGAACTAAACATCAGGATTTTCCGCCATCAAAATCATCACAGTAAAAAAAGTCGGTGTCAGATAGAAACCTAACATTAGCTCTCAGTCCATTTTTTATAACGAACGTCCTAAAAACCATATCACTTTGGCTGGTTGGGAGATGTTCACTATCAACACAAGCTCTATTCAAAGAATAAAGTTCATTTGTTCTAAGCGGATTTTCTAAATATGACGTAACTCGTTTTAAAATCTTGCTGATGATAGTAAAGCCGAAACTGATGAAAATTTTCACTAACAAATTACACGAGATCAGAAAAGCATGCCGTAATTCATAAATCAATCCTCTATATCCAACTAATATTTTTACGATTATATTACTTACCATGTCTCGAGTATTATATTCGAAGTCATAGAGCCCTTTGAGCATTGGCAGCAAGCTTCTATCTATAATCACATCGTCAAAACGATATGCATAGTCAATATAATAGCTATCTTTAATATACAAATACCCTGCTGGCAATGAGCAATCCAATACCAAAGACGAAACGTCGGAGACATCGACAAACCTAATAAAAATATTGCCACTAAATGTTGGCGAGATAACGCTATCAACTTCCTTCAATACATGCGCAAATAGTCGCAGGCGTCGATCTTTTTCTGCTGTAATTTTGTGAGGAAGTGAGGAAAAAGTAATGTCAATATCTTCGTCAAATGAGCAATCATCAGATTGAAATGCCATATGACTAAAAAAAAACACTGACACTTTGCAATCACTGCCCCTCCAAATTTGCTGGTTATTAATAAACGATTTAACAGACCCTAGACTACTTTGATGAGTGCAAATATAAATGATTCCTGCTTGTTTACTTTTACTCATATCTAGAACCTATCCTTAAGATTTTTTGTGGGCTAATAATCGCAGAAAGCACATATCTCAAGTTCTTCCTGAATGGCTTAATAATACTGTAGGCTAGAGCAAAAGTTAAAGTGTAGGAAACAACAGTAGCTATTGCCGCGCCAATCGGACCATATGTAGGAATCAGGTACAAATTAAGTAGTATGTTAAGAATAGCTCCACCTATATCCATCAAAACTTTATACTTCTGCATATCTTGAGAAATAATCCATAGTGTGGATGACACATTAACGTATACTATCAGGCTGGCCCATGTATAGATCGTAAGCACGTTAGCAGACTCAGAAAACTCATCCCCAAATAAAGCGGCTATTACAAAATCGCCACCAATCGAAAATGCAGTTATGACCACTAAAGCTAACCAAATCATCAAGGAGTGAATGGCGATAAGCCTGTCTTTGAATAAATCTTGTGAACTCTGAACCTGCAGAACCCAAGGAAACAATGAGCTGCAGATTATTATCGGAAGAAAATTAATACCATCTGCGACCTTAACTGCAGCTGCATAAATCCCCACA
>CAJQKX010000365.1 GCA_905479025.1 uncultured Paraglaciecola sp. | reverse complement strand
GTTAGGTTTGGTATGTCATATTTGATCAATGAAGATTGGTCTTTGTTGGTACAACATACAGCCCAGTCCTTAGAAACCGAAGGTGTGTTTGCTTACGATCCTAACCTTGAAGGCGAAAGCTCTGTTAACCGCTTTATTCCTGAAGACAATGATGATGAGTTTGGACTCACCACTTGGACATTAGAAGGCCGATTAGACAAGCTTGAAGTGGTCTATACAGGCGGTTACTTAGACCGTGAAATCAGCTCTACTATCGATTACACCGGTTATACCAACGGCGGATTGTTTGCTGCTTATTATGTATGTAACCACTACGAAGCGGCAACGCCAGCAGATGAACGTTGTGTTGACCCAACTAAATACTATAAAGAACAAACAGATACTTCACGTGTCACACACGAGCTTCGATTTAATACTGATGCAGATAACGCATGGCGTGTCACAGCGGGTATTTTCTATGACGATCAAGAACTTGCAACAGTAGGTAAATTCCAAATAGCCAACACGGAATTAGGGTTTTTTACCGATTTAGGTAGAACATTAAAAGGCACTGAAGGTATTAATACTAATGGCGGCCCGTTCGAGTCAGAAGTGAGTTTTGTTAACGATGTCACTCACACTATCGAACAGATTGCTGTATTTGGTCAGGCTGAATACGATATCACCGATAAGCTAACAGCCACGTTAGGCGCCCGTTGGTATCAAATTGACGATACTTTTAAAGGGTCAACAACTACAGTTGACGTAAGCCGCAGAATTCGCGCGTTTGGTACGTTAGACGCGGCAGAATTGACAGCGGTAGGTGAAGATCCAGCGTCAATTCAAGAAGCCATATCAAGTGGCCAGTTGGATGTGAGCTTATTAGGTTCTGACGGCACGTTAACCGTTGACGATACTATTTTTAAAGCCTCGTTAGACTATAAAATGAATGACGACATATTGTTATTTACCACTTATTCAGAAGGGTTCAGACCACCGGTGACTAACCGTGTTGGTGGCGGTCTTGCAACGAATCAAAATGGTGCATTTGATGGCTTCAGAATACCGGTTTACTCGACTACCGATAGCCTTGATAACTTCGAATTGGGAATAAAGGGTGACTTTTTAGACGGGGTGTTACGTGTTAATGCCACAGCCTATTACTCTGAAATTACCGACTTACAAACCTCACGTTTTGACCCCACTAACATAAGCTTTTTAGTGTTTACCGATAATGTGGGTGATGCTGAAATTAAAGGATTAGATGCGGATATTACATGGTTGGCATCAGACAACTTGGTGATCAACGCAGCCTTTAGTTTACTTGATACAGAATTAACCCGAGTAAATGCTGAACTAGCAGGTATTGCACCTGGTGTAGGTGCACAACTACCTTACTCAGCTGAGTTTTCGGGTAATATTCGCGCCCGTTACTATTTCGAACTTAACGACGGTTACGAAGGTTATGTCAATGCATCTGTTAGTTACACGGGCGACCGTTTAGCCGGCATGACAATGGATGCATTCGTCACCGAAGACGCAACACGTTTAGTCTATGGAGTTAGTTCTGGCTTACCTATCCAAACAGAAGCAGCCGTTTTTGATGGCGTAACCTATGCTGACTCTAATGGTGCTACTTTCCAAGGTGGTCGTTATATTCAAGAGAGTTATGCGATAGCCAATGTATCTGTTGGCATTACCAAAGACGATTGGAAAGCTGAACTGTACATAGATAACCTGACTGACGAAAGCGCTGTACTTTATATAGATACACAGCAATTTACGCCTAAGGTTGTGACTAACCGTCCTCGTACATTAGGCATGAGACTGTCTTACGATTTCTAATAAGACATATTTGAAATAACTCATAAAGGCAAGCTTTCAGCTTGCCTTTATTTTTGGCTATTGAAAAATCGCGCAACAATCACAATTAACTCGTAGTATAAACATAATCATCTAGAGGTAACACGTGGCAGAAAACGTCAGTAAGCAAAGCAGCAAAAAACACATCAAGATTGACGACATTAAACGTGCACTACAATCAGGTGATACTGACAAAGCCATATTAGTTTCGCAACAAGCACTAATCAACCTAGAGAATTCTTTAGAAAACACCCAAGAAAAGCTAGAAATATTATATATCCTGGCTGTTGCACAGCGTACCAAAGGGCTAATTGGTGAGGCCACTGAAACAGTCAAAATACTCATCGCTACAGATCCTAACTACGCCCGTGCCCATCAAGAAAATGGCTATTTATCACTTAGCACAGGCAACAAACCCATTGCAGCTACAGCATTTGCAAGAGCCACTCGGCTTAACCCTGCATTGTTATCTAGTTGGCAAAAGTTAGCCCCTTTATACAGTGAACTGAACCATGACGAAGGACAGAAATTCGCTGCACAACGAATTAAATACCTGACTCAGTTGCCAGTGGAAATTCGTGGCGCCCGAGATCTTATGTATGAAGGAAAATTAGGCCTAGCAGACACTGTGTGTCGACGCTTCTTACAAAATAACAAACATCATGCTGAAGCCATGCTGCTGCTAGCTGAAGTTGGCATCAAATTAAAACTCTATCACAAAGCCGAATTTTTATTGGAAAGCTGCATTGAAATACACCCCAAGCATGAAGCGGCAAGAGCAGAGTTTGTTCAATTATTATCTAAATTAGGCAAATTTGGCCACGCCAAACTACAGGCCGATATTTTACTCAGCCAATACCCTAATAATCATCAATATCTTGCAGCAAAAGCCAGCGCAATGGTGGGGGTGGGTGAAGTGGAGCAAGCCATCGACCTGTATCAGCAGATTATAGGCGAGCGCAGCGACCTGCCCGGCATACAACTGCTGCTGGGACATGCTCACAAAGCAAACGGTAACATTCAACAGGCAGTGGCCGCTTATCAACAAGCTTACAAAATTCGCCCTGACTTCGGTGATGCTTACTGGAGTTTAGCCAATACTAAAACCTATCGATTTACCGATAAAGAATTAGCGTTAATGCAGGCTCAACTGGATAAAGTCGATATTGAACAAGACGACAAAGCACATCTTGAGTTTGCGATGGCTAAAGCCTATGAAGATCGCAAACAATTCGATACTGCCTTTAGTTATTACCAAAATGGCAATGCTTTAAAAAATCAGCGCAACCTTTATTCACAAGCCAAAGTAAGCGAACAAATTGAAGCGCAAAAGTCAGTTTTCACTAACGACTTTTTCAAAGCCCATCAAAATGTAGGCGACCAATGCCCTGCCCCAATATTTATTGTAGGCCTGCCTAGAGCTGGCTCGACATTGCTCGAACAAATACTGGCATCTCACTCACAAGTAGATGGCACAATGGAGCTCCATAATATACTGGGGCTGGCTTCAAGATTAAGTGGCAGCAAGAGCGGTTATCCTAACGTTGTAACTGAAATAGACCATGAATATTTCTCTCGTTTTGGTAAACAATTTATCGAAGATACCCAATGCTACCGTCAAGGGGCTGCCTTTTTTATAGATAAAATGCCCAATAACTTTATGCATATTGGCCTGATCAAGTCCATGTTACCCCGTGCCAAAATAATTGACGCAAGGCGTGATCCTATTGCTTGTTGTTTCAGTGGTTATAAACAGTTGTTTGCAGAAGGGCAGGAATTTTCTTACGACTTAGACAATCTTATTCACTACTATCAAGCATACCAATCCTTGATGGCACATTGGGATGAAGTGCTCCCCGGCTTTGTATTAAAGGTCCAGCACGAGGACGTGATAGACGATCTGGAAACTCAGGTCAGGCGTATATTAGATTTTTGTCAATTGCCCTTCGAATCATCTTGTTTGCATTTTTATAATACTAAACGCACCATCAAAACGCCTAGCTCAGAACAAGTTCGTCAGCCTATTAATACTAAGGCGAGAGAGCAATGGAAGAATTTTGAGACACACCTCACGCCATTAATGTATGCTTTTGCAGCTAAATAACCAAACACTAAGTTTGGCTTTATTAGAGCCATTAAATTTTGGCCTATAACTTAGCATAAATCTAAATATGACTGATTGCTGTTGACGGGGCCAAAATCAATTAATTGATTTTAGAAAAGTGTTAAGTGACAAAACATTACTAGGAGGGCAATATTCTTTTTAGTGACAGAACTATTCTCTGCCTATGCCTCAACATTACTCACCATTGATGCCCCTTAAAATCAGCAGATTTTAACTATAACCATAGAATTAAGTGTCAAGCAAAACAAAATCTATATTATGGTTTTAATATAAAGCACAGGAAACACCTTCCAGTAAACATAATGAAAGCCTTAGATTGGGTTTGCCTATTGCCGAAGTAATTATAGAAATCTGTGGTGGTCAAATGATATTAGAATCAGCTAAAGATGAGTGAATTTCACTTAGTGTTACCTTAGATTAACCAGAATAGTTTTAGCGGGGCACAAAAAACAATATTAAAGTCTTTGTGGTCTTAGTCTTTAGTTGGTCATCACCTCATTACAAATGTGAATCATTAGAAGCAAATATAGTCAATTTACCGTCACTCGGAGATTTCATATTTAAAGGGTAGCTAAACTGAGCAAGTAATCATCAAAGTAAACCCGCCTAGATATTTATATTACCCAATCTTGATGTCAATCAAGACTTTTACTAAATCATTGCATTACATTATTAGCCTAAATATTTATTAAAAAATGTCATGTTGATTTTTCTCGCTGAGAATATTTTATTGTGATGATGAATTAAAA
>CAJQKX010000364.1 GCA_905479025.1 uncultured Paraglaciecola sp. | reverse complement strand
GTTATTAATGATGTTTTAGATACGTCATCTGAATACATTTCTTTTTTAAAAGAAAACTCAATAAAAGTAATTAACTTTGAGGATCTCGGTAAGGGAGCAGAAAAAGCAGATATAGTTATTAATGCATTATATGCGCATAAAAAAAACGCGTCGAATATGCTTTCTGGATCGAAATACTTCTGTTTAAGAGACGAATTCCTTTATATAGAAAAAGCAACGACAAATAAAGAGGTGAGGCGGATACTCCTGACATTTGGTGGGGTTGATGAGGGAAACTTATCAGCGCGTTGCTTAGCTATTATAGCGAAATACTGTAAAGAGAAAAAAATTGTAATAGATGTTGTAACAGGTCCAGGATATATATATGAGGATCGACTTACGAGTTTAATGGATGTGCATGCGGATTTATCTATTAATTTAGCTAAGGGAACGAAAAGAATATCAGATTATATGAATAAGGCGGATGTCGCTATTACTTCAGGCGGAAGAACTGTTCTTGAGTTGTCTTCATTGCATGTTCCTACAATTGTTATCTGTCAGAATGATAGAGAAATGACGCATGACTTTGCGTCTCTATCAAACGGAGTAATTAACTTGGGTAATAGGTTATCTGTGAAAGATGTGGACATTTTTAATGCTCTTATAGGGATTGTTGAAAATAGAAATATGAGAATGAAAATGATAATTAAGTCTAAGAAAAATAATCTGTCTTTAGGAAAGAGCCGGGTCATAAGTGAAATTGTTCGCATATTAGATGAGTAATATTAAGGGACTGGGTAGTTAAACAGAAACTGAAGCTTAATCTTTCTTTATTATGGACGTGAGTCAGTGATGATGGCTTATCTTAGATGGGGAAATATATGAAGTTAGTAATTTGTTATACGCCGCTCCATGCTCTGATTTTAAAGAGGTTAAGAGAGGAGGGGCTAATCGATAATTATTACTTACTCTATATCTGCTTCGATAGTGGATTGAGGCATAAGCAATACTTTAATATTGCGGGAATTAATGGGCAGCGTAAATTTCTAGTTCTAAAGCGTTCACTGTATCATGATTTTTATAAATTATTGAAATTCCTGAAAGGGTTGCCCCATGATTTTAAATTCACAGGAGTTGTTACGGGAAATTTGAAGCATTCATATAGCAGATTTTCTGCATATGTATTAGGGGTTAGAGAGCTATACACTTTTGATGACGGGAGTGGGAATATTTCTGGTGCTGGATATTTATATGAGGCTAATGAAAACTTTTTATCCCAGATATTTTTTTTATTATGTGCAACAAGATTTTTATATAAGAATTGTTTATCAAGAATAGTTACACATTATACGATCTACGACTTTGATAATTTAGTTGATGTATATAACGTCAGTAAAATTAAAATAAGCCTTCTAAGAGAAAGAAAGGTATCTGAGATAAAAAAATTACATTCAATAGCTGTATATTTGGGAAACTGTTTTTATTTAGATGGAGAATTATCAGAGCGGGGTGAGTTTTCTTTTGATGAGGCGGTGGTAAAAAGATACAAGATAGATTTATATCTTCCGCACCCTCGGAGAGAGAGTTTGATATTCAAGAACGAAGAAAAGCACATGAAGATACTAGATACAGGGATATCTGAAGATGTTGTCCTTAGTCTTTTAGATTCCTATTCGCAGGTGAATTTATTTGGTTGTTATAGTTCTGTAATGTTAAATCTTTCTCAAGTCGAAGGTGTGAGTATTAAAAATATTCATGTTGACTTGAACAAGCCAACAAATACGCTTGAAAAAATATTTGAAAGATTGGGTATTCCTACAGATAAAGAATTATGCGAAGAGGTGATTGAATAAATAGTTCAAGGACGATTGTTAGAGTAAGAAGAGTGCTTATCAAGCGCTTAAAGTGCTTTAGATATAATTCTATATATAAATTTTAGCAGCCTTAGTTGGGTGGCTAAATATGGGGGTCGAAATGAAGAGATGTTTTAAGATAGGAGATTTTCAGGTAGGAGATTATCTGAATCCGTATATCATTGCTGAGATTGGTGTGAATCATGAAGGGTCAATGGCGTTAGCAAAAAAATTAATTCTCGAGGCTAAAAATGGGGGAGCTCATGCGGCGAAATTTCAATCTTATAAGGCTGAGATGATAGCTTCTAAACATAGCCCGGCATACTGGGATCAAACGAAAGAGCCAACGGATAGTCAGTATAAATTATTCCAAAAATATGATGCTTTTGGTGAGCAAGAGTATATTGAGTTAGCCCAGTATTGTAAGGAGCTGGGGATAGATTTTATGTCTACACCGTTCGATTTACAGGCCGTTGATTTCTTAGCTCCACTTATGCCAGCGTTTAAAATTGCTTCTGCAGATATTACAAATGTACCTTTAATTAGAAAATGTGCAGCCCAAAAAAAACCAGTGATCATATCAACAGGCGCTGCAACTTTGCCAGAAATTGAGTTTGCTTTACAAACAGCCAAGGAAGCAGGCGCGGATGATATCTCCTTACTTCATTGCGTATTGAACTATCCTACGCCTGAAGAAAATGCTCAATTAGGAATGATTACAACTTTAAAAAGGGCTTTCCCTGACCTAACTATTGGCTACTCAGATCATGTGGCGCCTGATCAAACAATCAGTGCTTTAGAAGCTGGAATGTTACTTGGAGCGACTATTTTAGAAAAACATTTTACGCATGATAAATCTCTTCCAGGGAATGACCATTATCATGCAATGGATCAGGACGATCTTTTCAGGTTTTGTGAAAAAAAAATGAAATATAGAGCAATGATAGGTGGCGAATCTAAG
>CAJQKX010000363.1 GCA_905479025.1 uncultured Paraglaciecola sp. | reverse complement strand
GCTGGTTCGAAGCGTTGACATCATTCCCCCTTAATTTTACATCCATGACAAAAAAAATATTGCTCTAGCCTCATAAAAAACAGACCCAAGCAACCTCAAGTACTAGTTCGGGCAACAGCATTAAATCAGTTTAACACCGAACACCTTAATTTAATCTATTACTTCGCTCTAATCGCAGTAAAATGATTAAATCCAAGCTGGCTGGTGATCGCTTCAAGGAGTCATACAATAAATTCCATCGACTGACTCCTTACTACTACAACCACTAATCAAAAGGGTGAGCCATGACTGTCGGCTATTGGCACAAACTATTTAAAAACTATAAAGAAACTTATGGGGTCAGATACTGTCTTGATGATCAAGCCCAAATCTGATTAATGTTGATAATTTATATTAAACATTTTTCCTGATTTCAATACCCGAAAGCCAGTACCAGTAATTTTCGCATCACCGCGATCAAAGCTACTTTTTTAGGCTTACCTTTGGTTAAAAGTTTATTATAAAAAGCGAGCATTAATGGGTTATATCTGACGGCAACCATGGCTGGCATATACAATGATTTACGTAATCAAGCACTCCCTGTCTTTGATAAGCTGGAACGATTAAGACTGGTTCCAGGTTGATCAATGCTTGGGTTGAGCCCGGCATAACTACTTATCTGTTTTGAGTTTTCAAATAAAGAAATATCACTTATATACGCTAGCAATGCCCATGCTGTTTTGTCCCCATTACCATTAATACTAACGAGTAACTTAAGCTGAACGGTTAGTGGCTCATCCTGCTTAATAATCATGGTTATTTCTTTTTTAATGACCTCTATTTGTTTATCAATAAAAGTCAGCACCGACTCAATGGAGTTTGCAGCTGCCTTATCTAAGCTCACACCCAAACGATTGTTTTCCTGGCTTTTCATCTTACTTAACTGATCTAGGCGTGTAACAAGAAGCTGTACCCGTTAAAATGCCGCAGACCTTGGTATGAAGAGGCCTTTGTCAATCACTGCGCTATTAAATAAGTACTGACAATAGCGAGCAATACTCATCGCATCGGCTTTATCTGTCTTATTTCTCGCCATTTCCATTTTAGCAAACGCATGGGTTTGGAGTGGATTGGCAACAATGACCTTTTGGTTGGTTTGATATAAATGCTTAGCTAATGCCAAACCATAAATCCCCGTTGCTTCTAAACAGAAATAGGCCGGGTTTTTAAATGACTTTATCCATTGTGAGAATTTTAAAAAACCAGACTGCTTGTTCTTAAATTGACGACTCATATACTTACCATCCATCAACACGGCCACATCAAAAGTTAATTTAGATATATCAATACCCACAAATATCATGAAGTAGCCCTTACGTTGAGATACACTAATTTTGATTGGATAAGTTAACGTCAACTGCATTCTTGTCGCTATTCGTGCTACAGCTTCAGACTGTGCACAAGATACTGTTCGCATTTTAAGACGTTAATGGTGAGAGGTAGGCACTAATCTGATCCACAGAATGGTAAGCACTAAGAGCAATTGCAGTGTCTCTACCCCTCTATCCAATCACCTTGGATAGTGTAAAACATAGCTTATGTTTTGCACGGGTTTAAGATACAAGAGTAAACTTTAGTCAGCTATTTAGCTGTCTATGCCATTACAGCAGCAACCACTTCTTTTGGCATCCTACAGCCGGTCATTTTTCTGTGCTCTGGGTGTGGTCTGTATTGAAATTTAAGGGCAGATTAAGTTAGGCATGTAAAACAAAGTCTATTCAGATATGCGACTTAATAAATTCAGCAGTTTGGATAATCGCTAGATTGATATGACCATCAAGAGAGAAGCCAGAAGCCTTACGCGGTTTAAAACTATGATCGCCATCCGTTAGATAACTCACTTGAACCTGTGTAGATAAATTATATGAACTGATCTCTTCACGTGTACCAAAGGTGTCCCGTTCACCCTGTAAAATCAGTACGGGTTTATTAATCGTTTCTAAATGAGCAGTACGTAATTTCTCAGATTGACCCGGTGGATGAAATGGGTATCCCATACAAATACAGCCAAGCGCTTTTGACTCTTGTAACAACATGCTTGCCATTCGCCCGCCCATCGATTTGCCACCAATAAAGATGGGGAAACTGCTGTCAACATCACTTAGTACAGCATTAAAGTGAGCGAGCAATTTATCAGCCCGTTCAGGCGGACGCCTTTTACCTAACTCTTCGGCCAATTGCATATAAGCAAAATTGAAACGCACTACATTAATGCTGTGTTTTGATAATCCCTCGGCCATTAACTGCATAAATTCACTATTTTGCCCCGCACCTGCACCGTGGGCAAAAACAAAACTAGCTACGGGCTCTTTAGCCATATTATTCAAAGTCTTGTTCATCTTGTTCTTCTTTTACTTGTGCCAATAACCATTCTCGAAATGCAGTGATTTTGCCTAAATCAGCCTGAGATTGATGACAGACTAAATAATAAGCACTTTTAGTAATTAACTTTTCTTCGAATGGACAGATCAATCGTCCCGCTTCAATTTCTGGTCTGGCTAAAAAACTGTATCCTAGTGCAATCCCTTGCCCTAAAGCTGCCACTTGTT
>CAJQKX010000362.1 GCA_905479025.1 uncultured Paraglaciecola sp. | reverse complement strand
GGCTAAAGAGACCAACATCGAACTCAGCTAACATCTCTTCATAATCTTGCTGGGAAACCGAAGGCAATAAAGTCATGTTACCCGCTTGACCATCTTCTATAGCCTGCCCAACTAAGGCCGCTTCATCGCCACTACCAACAAGCAAGAAATGGGCTCGCTCATCGTTTTCTAATGCGCCTGCAAGCCTAACGATATTCATCATGTCTTGGGCGGCGCCAATATTGCCGCCATAGAAAAAGACAACTTTTCCATCGAGGCCTAAAGCCTGTCGATATTGGCCTGAAGAGGCCGCCGACGGGAGCTCTGGCGCCCAGTTGTACAATACTTGCAATGGCTGCGACAAGCGATGAAATGACTCAAAGACTGCAATATTTGCCGGCGATTGAATACCCACAACGTCAGCCGCTTTATGATTCAGCCACTCAAAGAGCCTAAAATACAGCGTAATAGGCGACCATGGCTTGAGCATTCCACTATCAATAACCCATTGCGGAAAAAAATCGCGAAGCACCAAGTAACTTTTCGCGCCCCATAGCTTCTTTAACCGCATAACTAAGACGCCCCAAAAAATACTAGGCGAATAGTAGACTATCAAATCATGCGGATTTTCAATCAAATAAGGTTTTAACTGCCGCCAGGCTCGCCATGAAAGCAGTGTTTCATTGATGGCTCTTTTAACCCTGCCAACATTTTTTATTGGCCCTGAGCGAAATCGACAGACTGTAACTCCGTCGAGGTGGTCAATTTTATAATGCGCTGACAAGTCAACCTGAGGTGTAATGATCGTAACTTGGTGGCCCGCAGCCATCATCTCTAGAGCCAACTCATGCATCATTTTTGCTCCCACCTTGATGCTATCAGGCAGGTAGTCGTCAATAATAAGACAGACATTCATACTAAATAAATTTGTAGTGCGGGTAATGTTCTACGCGAGATTCCAACCATTTTTGAGTCGCTTCTAACATCGCTCTGTAACTCGGCACAGAATGGGTCAAATCGGATCGAGTGCTAATTAAGCTTTTGTCGACTACATAGCTATCATTTGATTCGATAGAGCAGTCTCGCTGCCAGATTTCATTAATCAAATTGAGTAATTCAAATTTCGAAATTTTTGACTCGGGGCATAGATGCACTAAACCCGATACGTTTTGATAAATAAATTCATGGGTAGCTTTGGCCAACTCTAAAGTAGTTACTCCAGACCAGTAAGCTTGCGAATAGCCAGTTACCGTACCGTGCTGCTTAAAAAACCAATCCATCAGCCCGGTGCCATTATCTTTGAGCTCAGCTCCGATTATAGAGGTACGGATCGTCAAGTGCTGGCCATAGGCAACTTCGCCCAGGGCTTTCGTGCGAGCATAGTTATCATCACCATCGCGGAAAGATGCCTCTAGATAGTTACCGTCCTCGCCCGAAAAAACACAATCCGTACTAATATGTATCAACCTGAATCTATATTTATCGCCAAGCTCTGCTAAGTAATGGGGCAAATAGCTGTTTAGCAAGATGGCTCGGCTTATATGATCGCGAGCATCCGATACCAAAGCGCCCACACAATTAACAACTACCTGAGCACCCACCTCTTTGAGGTAGGCCTCCAGTTGCAAAAAATCAAGCACATCAAGCACCTTGCTAACGCGTAAACCTGGCTGTCGTGCAACACCCAAAACCTTATACTCGCCAGTACTTTCCAAATACTCAGCCATAACATGCCCAGCCATACCGAGCGCACCGATAACCACTGCCACCTTCATACTAATATTTTTTCCAAACGGTTCGATTAATATAATCAATATAACTGATGATTATGCGCACCACTTTCTTAGACACGTTATCAACATCATAATCACTAACTATTCTTATACCATCAGGATCTTCCTGCCACTGCTGCGTAACAATATCGATCGCATTAAGCACCTCATCACTTTCAAGCCCGGACATAATCAACGCCCCCTCATCCATTCCCTCTGGGCGCTCATGCGCTTGCCGAATAGTAATTGCAGGAAAGCCCAGCAAAGACGATTCCTCGGTGATTGTGCCGCTATCCGAAATTGCGCAATAGGCATTCATTTGCAACGCAATATAATCGAAAAATCCCAACGGCTTCATGAATTCAATCAGTGGATTAAAATCAACGGTTTCGATCTCGGCAAGCTTATTTCTGGTTCTAGGGTGACAGGAAAAAATTATTTTTTTGCCATACTTTTCGGCGATCGCGTTTAGGGATGCTAGCAAATCAGAAAAGTTTTTCACCGAATCTACATTTTCCTCACGGTGTGCACTCACTATAAAAAATTCTTTTTCCTTAAGATTTAATCGCTGCAAGACATCGGATCTGAGAATTTCATCCTTATGGTACTCGAGAACTTCGCCCATAGAAGAACCCGTTTTAATAACAGTTTCTGGCCTAACGCCTTCATCAATAAGATAGCGCCTTGCATGCTCGGTCAGCGTCATATTAATATCGCTGAGCTGGTCGACTATTTTTCGATTAATTTCTTCAGGCACACGCTGATCAAAACAGCGATTGCCTGCCTCCATATGAAATACTGGAATTTTTCGTCGTTTAGCCGAAATCACCGCAAGACAACTATTGGTATCACCATATAATAAAACCGCATCGGGTTGAACCTTAGCCATAAGCTCATCTGAGGCAGCTATGACATTACCAATAGTAACCGCCGGATTATCACCAGCAGCATTCAAAAAATAGTCTGGCTTTTTGATACCCATTTCATCAAAAAAAACTTCGTTGAGTTCATAGTCATAGTTTTGACCCGTATGAACCAAGATATGATTGGTATATCGTTCCAACTCAGCGATGACCCGGCTAAGCTTGATGATTTCTGGCCTAGTGCCAACAATTGTCATCACGGTTTTCATTGGCTTTTCCTAACTTTTCATTTGTTGCTTAATA
>CAJQKX010000361.1 GCA_905479025.1 uncultured Paraglaciecola sp. | reverse complement strand
TTAAGTGGCTAGCAAATTAAGTGAAGGGATAGACTAAGTAAGATTAAAAAAGTTCAAGATGATTTTTATTAGTTTATTTTTGACAATACAATGAAGATTTAAGCAGTTGAGTTCACTTTTCAGGTTTCAAGGTCAGTATCGGCAATTGCCATTTACTCCGCTTGATTATCGAACTGCCGTCTCAACCGCGACAACTGATTGCAGCACTTCGAATGCTAAGGGTCGAGTGCGCCGAGAAATGGAGGGCAGGGCGGTAGGGGTATTTACTTTAAAGTATGTAGCTACATTGTTTAATAACAAGTAAGTAGCGGGCTAAAAAATTTTCACGTTGAACCCTGCTGCTCAAAAACAATAGGCAATGGGATGATATTGTGTTGCATAATGCAGAGGCCGCTAGGATGGCTTATGGGTCGGAAAGCGAAAAAGATTAAAACGGCTGATACACAATGGATTTGTAATTAATAAGAGCGCCGTCGAGATTTAGTAGCAGGGTGTCGATTGCTTTTAGCTATTATCTTTCAGTAGATTTGATTACAGCAGGGGGTAGAAGTCTTTTTGTAGGGCCTGGCTTTGTCGAGAGGGGGTAAAACTCAAAGCTAGTTGATAGCGAGCCCTAAACGTTATTGCGGCTTAAGTGCTTCAATTGTTTTTCGATGTTTAGTCTGAGGTCATCCCACCTTTGTGCTAATTCGTCCTTGAACAAGATACTTTCGGCATTTAATGCCTCAAGTCTGTCGATAGAAGTAGTGATCGCTGCCGCAATACTTTGAGCGTCATTATTGGTGAAGATCGAAGCTCTAGTAAAATAATCTTGAAGAACCTTCGTTGAAGAAAGGATCTGCGGTTTTCTGGCCGATACTGCTTCATAAGCACCGCATACCATGCAGTCGACTCTCGTCGTGAGGTCCATAATCACATCAGCTGAAAATAATAGGGCATCAAACTTTTCATCCGAAACAAAGCCCTCGAGGATAATGTTGTTGGGCATGTCCACTGGCAGTTCGCTGGCTATTTTTTCCCAATTGCCAGTAATATATATAGCCGTGGATGGGGCAATGTTCTTTGCGGCGTTAATAACCTCCAAATAAGGCTCATCTGCCGCCCAAGTGCAGATAAACAGGATATTGTGCTCACCTTGAAGTTGCAGTGGTTGTTTTGGCACTGACAACATTGGTAGCGGATCGGGCAGCAGCCCAGGCCTTCCATCGAGCTCAAAGACTCTATTGGATAATATCAGGTTGGTCACTATGGTCATGTCGGCATTATGAATCAACCAGCTCGCCCAGACATTCAATATTGCTGATTGCCCTTCTCTTGGATAGATACCGGCATTATGAGCATCGACAATGATCTTTAGCGATGAAACCTTCCCTAAGATGACTGCTACGGTGCTCAATACGATCGATGGGTTCTGCACAAAAAGCAGTGTGGGCTTCTCTACCCACACTGCTTTGAGCGTCAAAAAGATAGACTTTATATACCGAGTTGCTGGGCTATCTTTCAGCTCGATTTCAATCAACTTAGCATTGAGTGCTGCGCTAGCTGATTGGTTTCTACGCTGTTTTTCCCAGGTTATCCATAATCTCGACATCTATGCCCACATCCCCGTCAGTTTAAGAACCGAGTCTAGAAGTTTAATTCAATCTAATTTCTACGAAACCAGGGGGGTTAGGCCGAGGTGTAACATCCCCCATACCTATATATCTGTTACCTTCTGCGTCAACCGCGCTGGGAGTATCAGTGGTTAGGATTACATCATCCAACCACATATGTTGGGTTTTCGGTGCGCCGCCATTCCAATATGTAAAAATATGGGTTCGATCGCTGACGCTATCATTGTCGACCAATGTGTAGCGGTTGGTAAAGTCACCCAGTAGTATTCCATTCTTCCAGACTTTTACTCTAGCCTCTCCACCACTGTCTACGGGTATTGGATCCAACTTCAAATATAGCTCATAGGTTTCCCAGACACCCAGCACTGGCCGTTGTGTAGCGCTGTCTCCAAATTTTGACCACTGTTGTTGGCCTTCAAAAATGAACTTATGTGCATACTCGCCACGAGTAGTCGGATTTATATACCAATCGTTATAACCCTGATTGGCTCCACTTGCCGACTGGGTGTGTATGCGCAAGAACTTGAGGTGACTACCTTCACCGTAAGAATTATAGTCAAAACCTGCAGGCATAAACGTCCGAACTCTAAACCAGACTTCGTCACCTCTTACGAGATCAGAGGGGTGATTAATGATGCCCCCCCAGACTCCGAATGCTGTCTCACTGCCGGTAACGCTTAGCCTTGCAGATGAGTTTCCTTCATAGACTTCGCCAGCATCATAGCTTGAACCTCCCGCAGCCCCATCAAAGCTGTCACCACCTATCTCTGCTTTGCTGCCCAGAGTGCCGCTATTGAAATCAAGGTGCCTCGTCCAGGCTGAGGCATGGGGCACCCATGCTAATAATGTGACCGCAAAAGAAACCATAACGAGAATGTTCATCTTCCGGGTTTTCATCGTTCTTTCCTCATTCTGATGGGCAGCGAAGTGCTTGGACATGATTAAGTATGACATAGAGTCTGGAGTTCGTGAGAAGAGTCAGAGCTCAATATAAGAATATGTGATCAAGTTAACCTTATTGGCGGTTATAGAGAATGTTGGACGGTCTTTGAGCGTAGCTGACCACGTAACCAGCAGGACATTTAGGGAAGACATTGGCCCGGCCCTGATGATATTAAAATATTCCTATTCCCTTGCCTTTTCGCCACAAAAAAAGTTTGAAATGGCCTTTCTTTAGAGAA
This sequence comes from uncultured Paraglaciecola sp., assembly GCA_905479025.1. The sequence continues at coordinate 4,927 of CAJQKX010000361.1, read as the reverse complement.
CCTCAACCTGGTTAAGGTTTCTTATACAGTCTAGATCTGCCTTTCAAGACCTAAACCTCGTAAGCCTCAGTCTGCAGGGATTAGAGCATCCGGCTCTGAAAAATTCACAATCAACTCGGAAGCGCCAGATGTACTAGCAATAGCTATAAATTAAAGCATGGTAGTCAAAGACGCTGCAGCGAATGTCTCTTAAGGTTCAGTATTTTCACCACCTGCCGCCCAACCAAACCCTTTAGACAAAGCACGTAAAAAGAACCGGCGCTGGCGCCGTCTTCGGCCCTTTAAAGGGCAGGGCTTGAAAGAGCAGCAACTTCATTCGGTGAAAAATAAAACTTTATGTTCTCACCGATACCAATGCTTCGGCCACTGCTCCCAGCGCTACCTTTGTCAATCCCCACGCAACGAAGCTTATTAGTCATGAAGCCGCCGCCTGATATGACCGCCATTGAGAGCGCGCCACTTGTGCAAGTTCCACTGGCTGAATTGAAATTCTTACATGCAGCCCTGTTAATGAAATCGTAGGTGATTATTGGATAGGCCAATGCGTCACGGGACAATCCAATAAAAAGCATTCAATCTGTCCATGATTTTTGCAATTGACTTCAGGTCTAAACCCCCTGTCGAGTAAAGTTACCCTTTGCAATCGCATGAAAACTCTTGCTTGTATCCTAGTGCATGAATATGTTGTGTCCACCATGGAATATTTTATTAATATAAAATAATAATAAGTATTTCGCCATGTAGCAATTACCCTAGTGCAGATCACCTTGACAAAGAGTTTTTTTGACGGCTTGTTATGGGTCCTACGGTTTCATAGGAAGCATTTTCATTAAAAGTTCCAAAAAACTCAAGCCAATCCTAGCCTTTGGAGGCTGAAATAAAAGGCTCTCTTTATTGAATTACAGACTATAAAAAGCAGTGACCGTAGGATTAAATTGAAGCGCTGGCTGGTATTGCTCTGATGCTTAGGCAGTTTGGGCAGTCTGAGCCATAGCGTCTACTCCGGCACGAAGTTTTAGGACTACTAAAGGCTGAGTTCTTTAATAACTTATAGGCTCGGGAGCAAACATTAATGCAAGCCCTATAATCTTTGTGCGACATGGTGTACTCTGCCTACCTTACTGCTTTTAGAATCATGTCGGTTGAAAAATTGCGAAGGGACCACGTATGACTGAGAGAATTACGATACTTTCTATGCCGCTATTCATATTTTTTTGGTTTTGCGCCGACTTGGGAATCGCGCTTATTTATTTAGTTGATCAACTGCTGGACGCTCCACTCGGAATCCACTTTAGAAACCTGTTTGACATGGGTAAAGAGCAAAATCTCCCGACGTGGTATTCAACCATACAATTATGTGTAGTAGGCGCATTTTTTTTTCTTGCGGCCGCTTCGTTTCGAGAGAGGCTGGCGCCTGCAGCAATGATGTTGTCAATTATGGGCTTGCTTTTTCTAGTTTTTTCCATGGACGAAAGCGTTGGAATTCATGAGAAACTTGGTGAATTGACCGATGTGTTTTTGTCAGGTGGGGACCGGGCTAACACTGTGTTTGCTGTTACTGGTATCTGGATGTTCGTTATCGCTACTCCATTTCTTCTTGGTTTACTGTACCTAGTTGCGTTGATGAGTCGTTACATAAAAGATCGCCAATTCGTAAGGCTATGCGTTATTGGAATTATTGTTTTCTTAGGCTCCGCGGGAGGTTTAGAAATTGTCGGGAATTTCGTGCCTAAAGATTTGTTGCCTTTCCAAGTTGCTGCGGAAGAAACTGGGGAAATGGTTGGCGTCACACTAATATTGTGGGCTGTTTATGGGTTGCTCGCCAGGCGCGGCGTTTACGTCCATGGGATCGAAGGGCGGTCTGCATCCCAGCGTTTTGAATAGGGCATCATTCTTTGTTGCTTTACTGTGCTAGAGGCACTGTTCTTCGGGCTTTTGGTTCTTTTTCCTAAAAATTCCCGCGTGCTTGGCTTAGCATTCGCTGAAAATTTTTACCTCAAGACGTTTTGCAAGCAGCGGAGGGCGGTGGCGAGAAAAAAAGAGTACATCTAGTCAGCCTAAAGTATATTGCATCTCTGGACTCGGACGATTATGGGCATCAAGGAAAGCTTCGTGCGCCGATGAGATTCCTTGGAGGGCACCCCAAACTTTGCCTTAGTGCCACTCGGCATGCTTTTTCTGCACTCAGATTCGAGCCACGAATTATGAATTGTTCATGCACTCGTGAAATGGTAGGGAACGAAAGTCTCTTATGCCGTCCGAAAATAATATTGGCAGATGAAACCGGCAAGGGTCAAGTGCCTGATATTATGCGCAAATTTATCAGAAGCAGCCGATCCCTCTTAGCGACACGCCTCATATAGTCTTAGGCGGCAAATAAACCCAGTCCAGCCCTGCTCGCGTTGTCTCAGCACATGAATGTACTTGAGTTATATGGCGTCCAGAGATTTGGTAGGCAATATTAAGGAGTGTATCCGTTCGTAAATTATATGGCGTCGCTGAATGACGACCAACCCTCATTCGCGGTGAAATTTTCAACATAGCCGTTTGTCTCGGCAATGTCTAAAAAACCAGAATGTGATGCTTCAACGTTACCACCGGCGTCAGCTACATTAGTGATTGTCCTAGGCTGAGAATTGAATATCCCAACTAGAAATGCGGCAGATGCAAAAATTTGTGGTGTTGATATTATGATTACTAAAAACATTTATGGATTCCCATTGTAAGCACTGGATTTGCATAGCGAGCTTAAATGGCTTGTATGTGCTAATCTTTCCATGCGCCAGCATGTGTGGCTGGAGTAATCGAAAGCTACAGATTTGTAAGCAGCACCAGTAAAGATGTTGGCGATGATGCTCAATTTCCTCTGCAATTGGATAAAAAACAACTACTGCCCCGAGCATGGCTTGCTTACTTATGGCCGTTCGAAGATTTATTGTCGGCTGGGTGTCCATAAAAAATATCAGCAAATAGCCTGGGACAAGGTTGAACAGTTTTTTATTGTTTATTCCGGTAACATTTGCCGGAGTACTGAATGCGACCGCGTCCTTCGATCCGAGCAGCTAGCCTTCGTTGGGTTGTGGCGGCCAAAGCGGACAGCCCATATGCATAATGCTTATAATACTAATTCTGAATATTTTTCACGCTATGAAGTAAATATGTTGATGGTTGTCGATCATATAATTAGTCGTCTTCTATAGGCGATACATAATGAGAGCTTTTTTTGAACTCAATATCGGTTCGATATGGAATTGCTTTAGAAGAGAGCATTTTTCATTTTGGATGATTTGCGCATATTTTTTCTTTGAATATGTTCGTCCCCATTCAATTTATACCTGGTTGAATTTTCTCCCGTGGGCGCAGGTTTTTATTGTATTTTCCGCCATCGGCTTACTAGCGGATAGCACTAAAAAATGGGCGTCCAGTCAGCTTACATTTTGGTTGCTAAGTTATCTGTTGATCGTAGTGCTATCTTGCATTTTTGCGATCTATCCTAAGGTGTCATGGTCGAATATTGCCGATTATTACACTTGGGTTGTGATTTATTTTTTGATCATTAATATTGTCAATACACCAAAACGTTTCTACATATTCTTGCTTGTTTTCTTGCTGGCTAGTTTTAAATTGTCACTTTTTGGGGCTAAAACTTGGACGCTAAGAGGCTTTGGTTTTACCGATTGGGGCATTCAGGGACCGCCTGGATTTTTTACCAATTCTGGTGAATTAGCGGTGCAGATGGTGGTTTTTGCACCGATTGCTTATCAGTTTGCAGTTTCGTTGAAACCCTATTTAAGCAAGTTAAAATATTACCTGCTGCTTGCAATACCCATGACCGGAGTTATGACAGTGATGGGGGCTAGTAGCCGAGGGTCGCAGGTCGCCTTGTTGTTTCAGCTGTACAGTACTTTCCTGAAGGGGCGTGCTAAATTCGGTCCGGTGTTGTTAATTGCTATTTTATGTGTCGGCGGTTGGCAAATTTTGCCTGATGAACAAAAGCAACGTTTCAGCAATGCGGGTGATGATACTACCTCGAGGCAGCGTTTGTTGTATTGGGAGAACGGTTGGCAAATGATAAAAGATTATCCTCTGCTCGGAGTCGGATACTATAATTTTGTGCCCTATTACGAACAGCATTATTCAGATGATAAGTTGTACGATAACGCTCAGCTCCCTCACAATATATTTATTCAGGTTGGGACTGACACCGGATTCAGTGGTTTGTTTGTTTATCTGATGGTTATATGGGCCTGTTTTAAGGAAACTGCGAAAATTAGAAAGTCTAAGGAGAAAATAGCCGATAAGCCATTTTATTATAATCTTTCGCTAGGTTTTGATGCTGCTCTCTGGGGCTTTGTGATCGCCGGGCAATTTGTGTCTATCGTCTATTACCCTTATCTTTGGATTCACGCTGCCTTAGTGGTGGCGTTGAGAAATGTGGCATTAGGACCAAACAATAAGCAGTTAATTGATAAGCAAAAGAACAAAGCTTAGTTAGGTTAGATCCAGGTGGAGGTGCTTTAGGTGTTTGATTTTCGGCGCTGCGGTCTAAAGAAAGCAATTGGCACCGGCTGCGCAGGATAAGCTTAGGTATCAACTACAGACGTCCTGCAGACAAGGCATGATGCACATTATCTTTGAAGCATTAACAGGTGTTGCTTCGATGCTCAGACTATACGGGCCGGGTAAGGAATAGTTTCTACTCTGACCCCAGATTTTTATAGCAGGCTTCGCGTTTGCAAAATGTCTAGGCCTAAAGATAAACAGCTGAGTGACTAACGCAGGTTCCTGTTGGTACTCGACGGGGCTCGCATGCTTTACTTGCAGTTCAGCTACCAACGCGTACATAATTCTGTAAAGTACGGCCTAGCCTTGCACATGCGTTAGCAAGTGTTCGTTATTGACCTGACAGTGGAACAGTAAAGATGAT
>CAJQKX010000360.1 GCA_905479025.1 uncultured Paraglaciecola sp. | reverse complement strand
GCCACTTCGGCGGCTTTAGTGCGTAAGTCATCTAAATCGACGTTGCCGTCTTTATCGCAATTTACGACAACCACTTTCATACTCACCATTTGCGCTGACGCGGGGTTGGTACCGTGGGCAGAACTTGGAATTAAGAAGATATTACGATGCCCTTCTCCCCTGCTCTCATGATATTTCTTAATAGTGATCAAACCTGCATATTCACCTTGAGCACCTGAGTTGGGTTGCATAGACAAAGCATCGTAGCCAGTAATGTTGATGAGCCATTCACTGAGCTCATCAATCATTTGTGTGTAACCTTGTGCTTGCTCAAGAGGTGTGAATGGGTGTAGTTGACCAAACTCAGGCCATGTCACGGGGATCATCTCAGCGGTGGCGTTGAGTTTCATGGTGCAAGAGCCTAACGAAATCATCGAGTGATTTAAGGCTAAGTCTTTGTCTTCTAGTGATTTGATGTAACGTAGCATTTCAGTTTCAGAATGATAACTGTTAAATACTGGATGCGTTAAAAAGTCGGATGTTCTGGCTAACTCTTCTGGGATCGAACCACTGCCGTTATCGGTAATCACTTTATCGAAGGCGTTGATATCTAGTTCAACATTAGCACCAACAAACGCTTGATATACGGCCTGCAAATCGTCACGTGACGTTGTTTCATCGATACTTATGCCCAACGAACCATCAACGTCGGTACGCAAATTAAGGTTGTTGGCTAAAGCGGCATCAATTATCTGTTGTTTATTGCTGCTCACATTAACCGTTAACGTGTCGAACCAAGTGTTATTTGCTAACTCAAAACCTGCTTTAACTAAACCAGCAGCAAGAATGTCTGCAAAACGGTGAATACGTGAAGCAATGGTTTTTAAGCCTTGCGGGCCATGATAAACCGCATAAAAAGACGCCATATTAGCTAACAATACTTGTGCGGTACAAATGTTTGAGTTAGCTTTTTCGCGGCGAATATGTTGCTCACGAGTTTGCAGTGCCATACGTAAAGCGGGTTTACCACGGGTATCTTTAGACACACCGATGATACGCCCTGGCAATGAGCGCTTGTAACTGTCACGGGTGGCAAAAAACGCAGCATGAGGGCCACCGTAACCCATTGGTACGCCAAAACGTTGCGCGCTGCCCAATACTACATCAGCGCCCATTTCACCGGGTGGTTTTAGTAAAATCAAGCTAAGTAGGTCAGATGCCACTGCTACTATGCCTTTTTTGGCTTGCACGGCAGCAATGATATCTGCGATATCATTTACTGCGCCCGATGTGCCGGGATATTGTAATAGTGCGCCAAACACATCGTGCTGACTGGCGTCTTGAGCTTTACCCACAACGATATCAAAACCAAACATATCTGCGCGAGTTTGCACTACATCTAATGTTTGTGGGTGTACGTCGTCTGCTACAAAAAACGTATTCGCATTGCGATTTTTAGAGACACGTTTAGCCAATCCCATGGCTTCAGCAGCAGCGGTAGCTTCATCTAACAATGAAGCTGATGCGAGTTCCATACCAGTAAGGTCGATGGTCGCTTGCTGAAAATTAAGTAGGGCTTCTAGTCTGCCTTGAGCAATTTCTGGTTGGTAAGGCGTATAAGCGGTGTACCAACCTGGATTTTCTAGTACGTTTCTCTTTATCACATTAGGGGTGAGTGTATCGTAGTAGCCCATTCCTATAAAAGAACGCATGACTTTGTTTTTGCTCGCTACTGTTTTTAAGTAGGCCAGGGCGTCAGCTTCTGTTTGTGCTTCACCCACTTTCAACGGTTGCGGTAAACGTATGCTTTCAGGCACGGTTTGTTGCATTAAATCATCTAACGACTCTGCACCAATTGAAGCAAGCATTTCTGCCATTTCTGCTTCACTGGGACCAATATGACGACGAACAAAATCCTGCTTTTGTTCAAGCTCTGATAATGAAAAATGAGATAATGACATGGCTAGCTAGCATTCCTGATGTGTACAAAAAATGGGAGCAAAGAATGCGAGCAAAAGATTTACCCACGCACTTTGATTTTAATAACGTTTAAAACGGCTTGAGGACTGAATAGTCCTCCCTTGTGAGCAGCTTACTCGTCTTCGATGTTGCCTTCATATGCTTCGGCATCAAACAAAGCTTCTACTTCTTTGGGATCTTCGGCTCTAATTTTAAATAACCAGCCTTCACCATATGGGTCAGAATTGACCAACTCTGGCGCGTCTTCTAGGCCTGCATTCACTTCTAAAACTTCACCACTGATGGGTGCATATACATCAGATGCGGCCTTCACTGACTCTGCAACAGCAATATCATCGCCTGTACCGACTTGAGAACCTATATCCGGTAGCTCCACAAACACCATATCGCCTAGTAATTCTTGGGCATGGTCGCTTATACCTATAGTAAATACACCATCGCCATCAGGGCGCACCCATTCGTGAGTTGAAGCGTAACGTAAATCTGCTGGAATATTACTCATGTTTGTTCCTAATAATTATATATTTAATCTTGAATGTTTGTTCTGTGGGCTACAGAACACTTTTGCCATGTCTAACAAAACTAGGTTTGACCACGTTTACTGTAACCCACTTTTTGCGTATTTCAACTTCAGCACTATCGCCAACGGTTGAGGGCACGCGCGCCATAGCAATACTGTGACCTAAGGTGGGTGAAAAAGTGCCTGAGGTAATCACCCCTTCACCGCCGGTAACTTGCACTTTTTGACCAGCACGTAACACGCCTTTGTCGGTCATCACTAAGCCCACTAGCTTGTCTGTGCCTGCCATCTTTTGTTGCTCTAGCGCCTCACGCCCCACAAACTTTCTATCCTTGGGTTCCCAGGTAATTGTCCCAGCCATATTCGCTGCTAATGGTGAAATAGTCTCATCCATATCTTGACTATACAAATTCATTCCAGCTTCTAAACGCAGTGTATCTCTGGCACCCAAACCACAAGGTACCACACCTACGTCTAACAATTTTTGCCAGAAATCTGCAGCATCAGCAGCAGGTACTATAATTTCGTAGCCTGCTTCACCTGTGTATCCAGTGGTAGCAATAAATAAATCTTCTGCCTGCACACCAAAGAAGGCTTTCATACCCTCTACTGCTTCTTTTTGTGCCGCAGAGAACAGCTGTGCGGCTTTGCTTTTAGCATTAGGGCCTTGCACCGCTATCATAGCGAATTCTGGGCGTTCGGTGATCATCACGTCAAATGATTTGGCTTGTTGTAATAACCAATCCATATCTTTTTCACGAGTGGCAGAATTCACAACTAAGCGATAATTGGTTTGGTCAAAATAATAAACAATTAGATCATCCACCACCCCACCCGTTTCATTCATCATGCCGCTGTATAATGCTTTACCTTTATCTTGTAGTTTAACCACGTCGTTGGCCAACAAAAACCGCAGATACGCTTTTGCATCTTTGCCAGTTACATCCACTATCGTCATGTGAGATACATCAAACATTCCCGCATCTTTGCGCACTGCGTGATGTTCTTCTATTTGTGAACCATAATTAATAGGCATTTCCCAACCATGAAAATCGACCATTTTGGCCCCCGACTCCAAATGTTTGGCATGTAAAACAGTTTTATTTGGCATTAAATATTGTGACCATGACTAAAGTATTCATTAACTATAATGACAGTAACCAAGTACAACAAATTGAAATATTTAATGTTTACATTTACATTTCTTATGAATGATAAGAGAATCATTTAAAAGTCTTATTTAAAAGGCTTGTTTACAAATCACTTAGATTAGATTGCATGAAACAACTTTCTCTTGATAACCTGCGCACTTTTGTCACTGTCGTGGATGTTGGTGGCTATGCGAAAGCAGGCGAAAAAATTGGTCTTTCACAACCTGCGGTAAGTCTGCAAATAAAACGCCTAGAGCAACAATTATCAAAACGACTTTTTGCTAAACAAGGGCAAAGACAGATTGTTAATCGAGATGGCTTAAGTTTATATAAAACAGCACAAACTATGCTGGACTTAAACGATAGCATTTTTCGCCAATTTCAGCCGACATCTTTGAAGGGCCGATTACGTCTGGGTATCCCTAGTGAATTTGCCACCACCTTACTGCCCAGTATTATTGGCGAATTTGGTCAGTTATATCCTGATGTGTCTCTGGAAGTCACCTCTGCATTGAGCAAATCCTTACTTGAGGAAGAAGCGCTTAATGGTTTTGACCTAGTGATGGCACTCGTCCACCCTGACACTCAAATTGACGGACAAGTATTACTGATAGATGAATTAGTTTGGGTGGGCGATAGAAGCTTACCTAATTTACCATCCACTTTATCGTTAGTACTAGCACCTGATGGTTGTGTGTATAGAAGCCGTGTCATCAGTAAATTAAAGCAGCAAACTCAGCAGTGGCGGATCAGTTATACCAACGCTGACTTAAGCGGTATCACTGCTGCCATTAAGCAGGGTTTAGGGATTAGCGCATTGGCTAAAAGCAGTGTACCCAAACAGCTAGATATTATTCGGTATAATTATCTGCCAAAATTAGGTGCGATAAAGATATGCTTATTAACTGGAAAGTCTCAACATCCACAGGCTAGTGGCAAATTAGCAGAATTTATTCAATCGAGATTAACGAAATCGAACTGATTGAGTATTAAAAAATAAAAAACCTTAGCTATTATTTAACTTAATAATAGCTAAGGTTTTTTTGTGCTTACTATTTTTTTATGACTATGAGTTGAGTGCCTTGCCTGACTAAAATGAAGGCCACAACACTTATCAATAACAAAACAAATAACTATTTTTGCTGAACTTGCTGTGATGATTAGCTTTGCGTCGTTCCTTGAAAACTGGTCGGTCAGCAAACACCCCGAATAAAATAAATACAGAAAGGTCAATTCTGTATTTTTGCAATGTACAACCTTACAGTAAGATATTAAATTTAAGTTCTATCATTCAATTGAATCTTTAACAAAAAATTACTTGATCGAACATTATTTTTACCTTAAAGCGTTACAAGAACATTTATTTTAATCATCGGACTTCAAACGCACATACGTTTTGTACTTCTTTTGTAATAAGCGATCGATATAACGAGTGAGTTTAATTTTTTGACTAATAGCGTTATCTAAAGCATCGACTAATTCAGTAAGCATAGTTTTATAATACTCTACGTCTTTAACTTGCCCATCTTCGGTAGCCACATCTAGAATATTTCTAGGCTTTGCTTGAGTTTGGAGTTGCTTTTCCGGTAGAAACATCTCTTCTGACACTTCTTTGATCACGCTTTCAACTGCTGATTCGTCTAAGGTTTTTAGCTCTTCAAGAAAACCAAAAAGCAAGATCCTGTCCATCAAAGTATTGATTTTTCTTGGAATGCCATGAGTAAACTGAAAAATTCGATCATATGCCCCAGCTGAAAACAATGTCTGCCCATCCCACCCTGCGTGTTGCATGCGATATTCGATATAAGCTTGGCACTCTTCATCGGTTAAAGGCACTAAATGACATGATGCCACAATACGTTGTCTAAATTGCTCCATATTAGGCGCACGTAAAATAGGCTGTAACTCTTCTTGTCCCAGCAAGAAGCTTTGTAACAAGGGTTTACCCGAGGCTTGAAAGTTAGATAGCATCCGTAATTCTTCGATGGTTTCTAAAGGCAAATTTTGTGCTTCATCAACCAATAACAATGCGCGTTTACCTTGTTTATGCAGGTCCATCAAAAATGCTTCAAGATCATTCAAAATGTCTGACTTAGAACTACCTTTGACTGGCACATTGAATTTGCTGGCAACCATTTTCACTAATTCATCTGGTGATAATTTTGGCGTGACAATTTGTGCGGCAACAATATCTTGTTGCATGTTATCTAATAAACTGTTCGCGATGGTAGTTTTACCCGTACCAATATCGCCAGTGATGATAATAAAACCTTCAGCTTGAGATAAACCATATTGTAAATAAGATAAGGCACGTTTATGCCATTTACTGCCAAAGAAGAAGTTAGGATCAGGTGTCAGTTGAAAGGGCTTAGAAGTCAGTCCGTAATAATTTTCATACATAATAAAAAACACCTAATCCGTTAAAATAAAAATCCTATTCTTAGCATAAGCTATCTGCCCAAGGCTTAGCAATCAAATACCGCAATTACATTTAAAAAGAGTATGAGTTTTAAAGGTTGACTGTATTATTTCTAGAGCCGATTAAATGACATGATAATAGATAGAAAAGAAATGACATATGCACCCAGCAACCACAAACACATGCCAAATTGCATGAGTAAACTGGACTTTTTTAGCCACATAAAACAGCACACCTACCGTGTAACAGAGTCCACCGGCAACCAATAACCATAATCCTTGGGTGGTTAATGCATTATACAAGGGATAGATAAAGAAGATGGCTATCCAACCCATTAATAAATACGTAATAACCGATAACTTCGGAAACCGTTGATTGGCAAAAATTTTACAGGTTATGCCTACCAAAGCAATCGACCAGACTATTATCATCCCAGCCAACCCTACCCAACCACCAATGGCTAAAAGCATAAATGGTGTGTAAGTACCCGCTATCAATAAGTATATTGCACTGTGGTCTACGACCTTAAGCAAGGCTTTTAGGTTAGGGCTTTTGGCCCAATGGTAAAGGGTTGATGATAGAAACATCAAGATCATCGACAGGCCATAAATTAAACAAGCAAATTGCCCATATATGCCCTCGACTTTTAACAACAAAAAAATCAAACCTACAGTGGCAGCGATTACCCCAACGCCATGACTTATGGCATTGAGTCTCTCTTCAAGTGGCGAATAAGTTGTTTGCAAAGTGCTAGAATGATTCATTAATTGGATCATGATAAAAACAGGATTTCATCATATATTTTGAGCGTACAGTTGTACACTCAAATATATATTCTAATTAAAACCTGTTACCGAGTATATTGTGAGATTGAAGGTTAGTGAACTTATACTAATCGCCATAAGTATTGACCCTCTAATTGAGATTTAAAGCCGCTTTAAAGCTCACCCTTTGGGAAAGCACCAGCCGATTTTGTGCTGCGTTCTCGCTACTTGAAAAGGGAAATGCCATTCATTCGCAGCAACGCTTTGTCCAAAAACGGCTGGTGCTTTCTGAGTGGGCAATTACTTCTGGTGAGCGGTATTTCGCCAGTGTATCTTCTCTATGTAAGTGGATGTCTATCTGCTCAA
>CAJQKX010000359.1 GCA_905479025.1 uncultured Paraglaciecola sp. | reverse complement strand
CTCCGCCGCAGAGCCCAACAAATCCATGTTCGGCGATAGGAGCCGGCACGCAGCGATCCGGCCATTTTGTATGTAGTCCCTTAGTAGCACCGTTGGTTCCTCCATTTAAACGGTGCACATCTTCACCCATCACAAAAATACGCTCGTCAGTTTCGAAACGGCGGACCATATTTTGTGCGATAGCGGATACGAACTTGGTAGCCTTAATGTCGCCCTGAAAGTTCTCCTTCTCAATAAAATCAATACCTTCAAATTCAGACATATCGCCTCGTAGACCCTTATCACGGAAATTAACATCGGGCCATAACTCAGGCTTGATAGCACGGGAGCCTATTTCGCCACTGGTCAGTCGCGAAGAAGCTTCACTCACAATTTTCACTGCATTTGACTGGATTGTCTGCAAACCCTCAATGGTCAGCCACTTACGCTTCATCATTTCAGCTTCCATAAAAGCAATAACGTCACGCTTTCTTATATCTTCTTCTTCTTTTTTATCGCGGTAGCCAAAGGCGCTTCCTGCAACACCTCCACCGTGATGATAGTAACGATAGACTTGCGTTTCTAGGATCGCCGGCCCGTTGCCTTCGCGCAACAATTTATTTATCTTCCCCATAGCCACCCTAACGGATATTGGGTTCATCCCATCTACCCGATACGAAGGGATACCAAAAGCTGGGCCCCGAGAGGACATACGAGTTTCTCGCGCCTGTTCTTCCAAAGTGGTGGACACTGCATAGCCATTATTCTCAATATAAAAGCAAATTGGTAAATCATAAAGTGCCGCTAAATTTAATGATTCTAAAGTGTTTCCTATATGGCAAGATCCATCACCAAAAGCCGTCAAAACAATCTTGTTATCGCCTTCTGTTTTTTTAGTCCAGGCAGCACCATTGGCGAGTGGCACGGCACCACCAACTATTGCATTGGTGCCTATCACACCAGCCTCGTCCCAACGTAAATGCATAGATCCACCGCGGCCTTTGCAGTAGCCTGGAGCCAAACCAAGAATTTCTGCCATACAACGGTAAATAAGTGTGTGAATTGACTCAGAATAAGAATCTTTTAGAGGATTAAAATCTTTCGGCTCAAGATAATTAAGTGCTTTAGCTAAGAAAAGGTGGTGGCCTCGGTGAGACCCATTAACAAGATCACCATCCCCAAAAAGCGACATAGCAGCCACCATCGAGCCCTCATGTCCCACACTGAGGTGCAATGGTCCGTGCACTTGGCCTTCTTTATCTAGTGCCAGGACCTCTTCCTCGAAAGTCCTGATCAAATGCATATGGTTTAGCATTTTTAGGCATTCTTCTTTACCGACCTTCTCCCAGTCAGCAGCAGTAGCTGTAATTTCCTGCCATTCCACATCGGCACTTAATGTCTTGGTTTTCGGCATTTACTTTTCTCCTCACCTAAATCTTGTGGCATACAAAGTCTTGACTACTTTTACCTACTAACCGTAGTTAATATTTAGCGATATAACTTAGATAAGCATATCGTAGCCGTCTTTACTGAAATTGAGGTCTACAAATCTACAGCGATATACTTTGTTTCCAAAAACTCATGCAACCCCTCTTGGGAGCCCTCTCGACCAATCCCGCTTTGCTTAACACCACCGAATGGCGCAGCAGGATCTGAAATAAACCCTCTATTTATACCCATAACACCCGCATCAATCCTCTCAGCTACAGAAATAGCGCGACTTACATTGGAACCAATGACATAAGCAGCCAATCCAAAAATAGTATCATTCGCTCTTTTTATCACCTCATCGACACTGTCAAATGCCATAATAGTAGCGACTGGGCCAAAGATTTCGGTATTGACAATTTCCGCACTATCAGGGATGTCAATTAACACTGTCGGCTTATAATAAAAACCTATGTGACCCGTACGATTTCCGCCAGTAAGCACTTTCGCTCCAAGTTCCACAGCGTCATTGACTAGCTGTTCCACCTTATTTCTCGTGGCGGCATTAACTAAAGGGCCAACATCGACACCCTCTTCAAGACCCGGACCTACCCTTAATTTAGACATTTCATCAGCCAGGTGGGTTGAGAATTCAGTAATAATAGAAGTATGGACATAGAAACGGTTAGCACCGATACAGGACTCTCCCGCATTACGCATTTTAGCTACCATCGCGCTATGAAGAGCCACGTCCATGTCCGCATCGTCCAACACAATAAACGGCGCATTTCCCCCCAACTCCATTGAGCAATTAATCACCTTCTCTGCCGCCTTCGACAGTAATAGGCGGCCCACTTCAGTGGACCCAGTAAAAGATACCTTTCTCACTCGATCATCACTTAATATAGTGTTTGAGATAACTGAAGATCGCCTCGAGGGCAATACGTTAACTACACCAGAGGGAACGCCTGCCTCTTCCAACAAACCAGCTAGCATCAACGCGGTCAATGGCGTCTCTGAGGCAGGCTTGAGAATAACAGTGCAACCGGCAGCCAATGCGGGCCCAATTTTGCGCGTGGCCATAGCAGCCGGGAAATTCCACGGAGTAACTAGTAGACAGACGCCCACCGGCTGATGATGAACTATAATATTATTTGCCCCTACGGGAGACCGACTATATTTACCTGCAATTCGTGGAGCTTCCTCTGCATACCACCGGAAAAATTCTGCGGCGTAAGCTACCTCTCCTAACCCCTCAGCATAGGTTTTTCCCTCTTCGCGAGAAATCACGCGAGCATAGTCGCTCTTACGCTCGATCATAAGCTCGTATGCTCTTCGCAAAATCTCTGAACGGTCTCGGGGAGATCGCGCAGCCCACGCATTGCCAGCATCATAAGCGGCATCAACTGCTGCAGCGGCGTCTTCTGCGGCACCATTGGCAACCGAAGCTATTATCTCTTCAGTAGCTGGGTCGTAAACATCAAATCGTTCGCCATCCGACGAAGCACGCCACTGACCATCTATATAGAGATCAGCGGGGATATTCCTAATTAACTTATCTGACATCTTTCCC
>CAJQKX010000358.1 GCA_905479025.1 uncultured Paraglaciecola sp. | reverse complement strand
TGATACTTTTCTGAGAGTTTGTCACCTCCTAGTTCAGAAAATATCGCTTCTTTGTGCCCACATTGACTACATAGGTGATAACTCATGTTTTCCACTAATCCCAAAACAGGAATATTGACCTTATTAAACATAGCAATGCCTTTAACCGCATCGGCTAATGCTAAGTCTTGTGGAGTGGACACTACCAAAGCTCCGCTCAAAGGGACTTGTTGCGCCATGGTTAATTGAATATCACCCGTACCGGGTGGCATATCTACAATCAGATAATCAAGTTCAGGCCAAGCTGTTTCATTAATTAATTGATGCAATGCCTTACTTGCCATTGGCCCGCGCCATACAGTGGCATCTTCAGCGGGAACGAAATAACCGATAGAACTAGCAACTATTCCGTGGGCAGATACTGGATCAACTTTTTTATTGTCCTGACTACTGGGTTTAGCCGTTGGATTACCCAACATAATGGGAATAGAGGGGCCATAAATATCCGCGTCTAACAAGCCCACTTTTGCACCTTCTGCCATCAGTGCAAACGCCAAGTTAATACTGGTGGTTGACTTACCCACTCCCCCTTTACCAGATGCCACAGCTATGACATTTTTGATAAGAGGAATGTGAGCTATTTTGGTTGGGACCGATGTTATCTGAGTATCGATAGAAATGGGCAGTGCTGAGTCTTGTACTGACAAACCAATTTGTTTGATAAGTTCACCATGCAAACTTTTAGCCGCAAAGGGCATGGTTACTTTCACAGTACCTTTATGCACATGGACCCAACTTTTAACGGATGTAATAGGTAGGTCAAAAAAGCGGCTAATACATTCTGCTATTTTCAACTCATCTATATTTTTACTGCTTTTACTACCAAATAACATGTCTTGCCTTAACTTTTATAACTCAAACGGAATTTCGTAATGCAATGATGGCGTATTTTCGCTACTATTTGCGACTATTTTTTACAATTCAGTTAAACATAATTCACCATGCCAGAGAAAATTCGCAAAATCCTTGTTACCAGTGCCCTCCCCTATGCCAATGGCTCAATTCATTTAGGCCATCTTTTAGAGCATATTCAAACCGATATATGGACAAGATTTCAGCGAATGCGCGGCCATAGCTGTTATAGCGTGTGTGCAGACGACGCCCATGGCACCCCTGTTATGCTAAGGGCACAACAGCTTGGCATTACACCAGAACAGATGGTGGCCCAAACTCGTGACGAACATCATCAAGATCTCATGGATTTTGGCGTCAATTATGATAACTACCATGTTACTCACTCAGACGAAAATAAAGAACTATGCGAGTTGGTGTACAACCGTTTAGACGATGCAGGTTTTATCAGTAAACGGGTGATTAGTCAGTTGTACGACCCTGAAAAACAAATGTTCCTGCCTGATCGTTTTGTACAAGGTACCTGTCCAAAGTGTGACGCACAAGACCAAAATGGCGACAGCTGTGATGTATGCAGCGCCACTTATGACCCGACTGAATTAAAAAATCCTCGCTCAGTAGTATCTGGTGCAGAGCCTGTATTGCGTGACTCTGAGCATTACTTTTTCGACTTGCCGCAGTTCCAAGACATGTTACAAGACTGGTTACAAAGCGGCGCTGTGCAACCAGAGATTGCTAACAAACTTAAAGAATGGTTTGAAGAAGGCATGCAGCAATGGGATATCAGCCGTGATGCCCCTTATTTTGGCTTTGAAATTCCTAATGCACCTGGCAAGTTCTTTTATGTATGGGTAGACGCCCCGGTTGGCTATATGGCCAGCTTTAAAAACTTATGTGATAGAACCAACGGCTTAGACTTTGACGAATATTGGAATAAAGATTCGGATGCCGAGCTTTATCACTTTATTGGCAAAGACATTACCTATTTTCACTGTTTATTTTGGCCTGCCATGCTTGAAGGCGCGGGATTCAGAAAACCTACTGGCGTAAACGTTCATGGTTTTGTGACGGTTAATGGTGCCAAAATGTCTAAATCAAAAGGTACCTTTATTAAAGGTCGCACCTATTTAGATCACCTTAACCCTGAATATTTACGTTATTACTTTGCCTCTAAGCTAAGCGATGCGGTATCAGATATTGATCTTAATTTCGAAGATTTCGCTCAAAAAGTCAATTCAGATTTAGTGGGTAAAGTAGTGAACATCGCGAGTCGCTGTGCTAGCTTTATCACCAAGCGTTTTGACGGCAAGTTATCCAGTAATGTGCTTGAACCAGCACTCGTCGCAGAATTTCATCAAGCAGCAGCGAGCATCGCCCAGGCTTTTGAGAAACGTCAATATCACAAAGCGGTACGTGAAATCATGGCATTGGCAGATAAAGCCAATCAGTTTATTGATACCAACGCCCCTTGGGTAACCATTAAAGACGAAACCCAACAACAGTTTACTCATGATGTTTGTTCGTTGGGTATTAACTTGTTCCGTATTTTAGTGGTGTATTTGAAACCTGTGGTACCTAGTTTAGCGGCACAATCTGAGTCATTTTTAAATGATCAGCTGACGTGGGAAAGTTCACAAAGCGTATTAACCGATCACCCTATCAACAAGTTTAAAGCCTTAATGCAGAGGGTTGATATGGATAAAGTAAGCGCCATGATTGAAGACTCAAAAGAAAACTTAGAAGCCCTTAACCTACAAAACAACAATCAACAACAAGCGCAACTTGCTCCGAAAAGTCCATTGACAACAGATCCCATTGCAGAAACGATCAGCTTTGAAGAATTTGCCAAAATTGATTTACGTATCGCACGTATTGTCAAAGCAGAACATGTTGAAAAAGCGGATAAGTTACTGCGTTTAGAGCTGGACTTAGGCGGTGAAACTCGTCAAGTGTTTGCAGGGATTAAATCCGCATATAAGCCAGAAGACTTAGAAGGCAAGTTGACGGTCATGGTCGCTAATTTAGCTCCACGCAAAATGCGTTTTGGCATGTCCGAGGGTATGGTACTCGCAGCAGGTCCAGGTGGTGAAGACATTTGGATATTGGAGCCACACGAGGGCGCGCAACCCGGCATGAAGGTGAAGTAAAATAACACAAGAAAACCGCATCATTTTAATGTAAGAGCGCACGCTATGATGCGAGATAAAACCAATTAAAAATTAAAGCAATCAGCTCTTCTGATTTCTAAAAGAATGTATCTACGTTTTCTCCTAATGTGAAACCAGAAACTGATACACATTAATGTAAAAGGCAAACCATAGAGAATGTCTTTCTATTTTGTCTTGCCATAAGGTCCTAGATTTGTATGTGTTCCTTGACTTATTTATCTGATTAAAGTCTTGCGCATAAGTCTAAGGGTGAAACCGAAATGAATACCGTATTTTCTCATCGGAAGTTTTTGTTGTCCCAAATCCCTGGATAAAAATAGCGTCTGCATCCATAAAGGATGCAGACGCTTACATTATATAAACATACTCTAGATTATTAGGCTAGAAATACCCTTTTACGCCAAGGCTGAGGTTCCTGCCAGGTCTAGGCGCTAAGTCTTTCAGATAGGAAGTATGCACACGCGCTTCTGTATCGGTTAGATTATTGCCTTTAAAGTAGACAGCTAGGTTATAGGTTGGTATGTCGTAAGAGACGCTCAAATCAAGCATGGTGTAACCATCGGTAGACGTTTCATATTCCGCAGTATGCTGTTGCGAATGATATCGCGTCACATCCAAGTGCGCGCTAAACTGCTCGTTTTGATAGCTCAGCTTAGTACCAAAACGCATTGGAGACGTTTTTGGCAGGTTACCACCGTCTTTGAGTCTGGCTCGGACAAAATCAGCAAATATTTCGGTTTTAAATTCGCTATTCACTTGCCATGCGACTTGCGCTTCAAAGCCATTTAACACCACATCT
>CAJQKX010000357.1 GCA_905479025.1 uncultured Paraglaciecola sp. | reverse complement strand
GCAACGGATAGAACAAGAAGCAAGTGAAAAATTAGCACAAGAAAAAGCGAAGAGAATTGCTGCGGTTCCTTGCTCCATTATGGGTGAAACACGAAATATGGATGCGGCAGTTCGTGTTAGAGAACTCAATGTAGTGGTTGCTGTTTAGATCACTGTATTTACAAGGCAGGGAGAAGATCCAAAGTCATGTCCAAAATAGCCGTGATAATGTCAGTATATTGTAATGATGATTGCGTGCTTTTTCAGCGTGCCCTAGACAGTATTTTGGATCAGACTGTTCCATCAACACTTTATTTATATATTGATGGTTGGGTGTCTGATCAAGTGGATGATGTAGTTAAGCGGTATGCAGTTTTTCCGAATGTTAAAGTCTATCGTGGCGATGTCAATGTTGGTTTGGCGCATGCTCTTAATAATCTTATTGATGTTTTGGAGGGTTATGACTTTATTGCTAGGATGGATAGTGACGATTGGTCTACTCCTGATAGGTTAGAAAAACAATGTAATTTTTTGGTCAATAATCGCCATATTGATGTCTGTGGTTCTTATTGTAAAGAGGTGGGGGACTATCCTGACAAGATAAAAGTCGTTCCAGTTGACCACCAAAATCTTGCTGCTTTCAGTGTCACTAGATGTCCATTTATCCATCCAACTGTTGTCTTTCGAGCGTCAGTGTTTCATTCAGGAGTAAGATATCCAATTGACACGAAGTTCACCGAGGACATGGGGCTTTGGCTTTGTTTATTGGATAATGGATATGTTTTCGCAAATATTAGCGAGGTCTTGTTAGAATTCACATTAAAAAGAGAAACATTAAAGCGCCGTCAAGGGTTTGCGAAAGGTTGCTCTGAATTTTATCTACGATTACACTATATTTTAAAATTAAAAAAACTCACAGTTTCGAATATTATTTTGATAGTTGCTCGTTTATTTTTGCATTCTGTGCCTTTTAAGTTGTTTGAAATTTTATACTTTAAATTACGGTAGACAGTGTTATGGCTTTATTAATCACAGGTGGCCTTGGTTATATCGGATCCCACACAGTGCTGCAACTTATTGAAGATGGGTTCACAGACATTGTTATCGTTGATAATTTATCGAATGCTTCGAGAAGCACTAAGGAGCAAATAGAACTGATTGCTAATCATTCAGTTTATTTTTATGAAATTGATGTGCGAGATAAAATTGCACTTGATAGCGTTTTCATGAGACATTCAATAAAAACTATTTTTCACTTTGCCGCTCTTAAAGCCGTAGGTGACTCTGTTTTAGAGCCCAATAAGTACCATCAAAATAACACTTATGGGACCCTTTGCCTGTTGGAAATGGCTTCAAAGCATAATGTTTTTGAATTTATTTTTAGTTCGTCGGCTACCGTATACGGGAGTAACTCAATACCTTACTCTGAAGATATGCCTCTAATCGAATCTAGTAGTCCTTATGGCTCCACTAAAATTTTTATTGAAAGAATTTTAGTGGAGGAGGCGGCTGTAAACACTAAGTTGAAAATAGTTTCTTTAAGGTACTTTAATCCGATAGGTGCCCATAAGAGCCATATGATTGGTGAAAATCCAAAAGGTACTCCAAATAACTTGGTGCCCTTTGTTTCACAAGTGGCCGTTGGAAATATTCCAAATGTGGATATTTTCGGTGATGATTATTCCACTAAAGATGGCACGTGTGAGCGAGATTTTATTCATGTAACCGATGTGGCTGAAGGCCATGTCTCTGCTCTTAATTGGATGCGACGAACAGACGATGCGAGGGGACATAATAGCTTTAATTTAGGAACCGGCAGAACGGCATCTGTTCTTGAAATTATTAACATGTTCTCCGAGATCTCTGGTCGTGAAATTCCGTATCGAGTCTCTCCGAGGCGACCAGGAGACCTACCGTGTTTCTGGGCAAGTATAGATAAAGCAGAGAAAGTCCTAGGTTGGTCTGCGAAGAGAGATCTTAGAATGATGATTAAGGATAGCTGGGAGTGGCAGTTATTATTTCCTGACGGCCTATAGATCATTTAATTTATATTTCTAACAAGACAATTATGAAAAGTTGAGAGGCGGCTAACGGCCGCAAACGCAAAATTTCTCGCAAGCTAAGATGCAAGAAGGCGCGCAATTATCTTGAAGTAAACTTGAGAGTATTGATTCTCACTCATAAGTTCGTATGCAAGGATATTAAGGGAAACAGGCAAGAATATCCGTTTAAGATTATCATTCAGAGGCCATACTTGAGTACGCGACAAAAATTTATGCCTCTTTGGCTTCAGCTTAGTTTTAATTCAATTCACTGGTTCGTATATATCTAATAGCGATTAACAATATGATTGACATGTTTAAAAACGCAAAGAGAAGTATTATGTTGGGGATAAGCCGATTTCGGCTTGTGTTGTTGAAGTTACTTCTCGGGGATTATGTTAAGAATGTAATTGTGGCGTCCGGGGATAATAAATTCGTCGTTAGTCTGGCTGACTGTGGTGTAGGTAGGTCAATGATGAAAAATGGAGCATATAGTCCGGATGAATTAGAGATACTTGAGGAGCTATTATCCAATGACTCTAATGTTCTCGTTGTCGGCGCTCACGTTGGTGGACTAGCTTTGCCACTTTCACGTCGCTGCACCGCCGTAACTTGCATTGAGGCAAACCCCGACACATTCGAACTACTCCAATTAAATAGAAGTATCAATAACATAACAAATGTTAGTCTACACAATTTTGC
>CAJQKX010000356.1 GCA_905479025.1 uncultured Paraglaciecola sp. | reverse complement strand
ATCATGCGCTTATCAGCGGGCTCTCCATCGGGGGCTTGTAGACCAATTAAGTTGCATTTAAGCCTAGTTTTTGTCCAATTGACTCGGCAAGGGCGCTTCTGCAAATGTTGCCGTGGCATACAAACACTAGTCGATTACTGGCTAGTGGCTTGTGCTGCACTAACGTAGCGTCACTGTGCCATGTGAGCTGGTGCCAAAAAAAGCGGATTAAGCCTTTTTTAGAGCCGTATTTTGATTGGATAGAGTGCATAGGGATCAAGTATAGAATTATTCAGATAATTAACGTTTAAAAGATAGTACTATACTTTTAAACCACAAATCGTAATCACTTGAAAAACATTATGGAAATATTAATTTTTGATGCCTGCCAGAGAGCTGCGCTTGCTTGCACTCGCAGTTTGGGCGCGGCAGGATATGTGGTGACAACGGCAGATGAAACTCACAAAACGCTGGCGGGCGCGTCGAAATATTCAACCAGCCAGCTTGTGTATCCCTCGCCTTACAAAAGACCGCTCGAGTTTGTGGCTTGGGTTGACCAAACGTTAGCGAGTACCGACTTTGATTGTATTTTACCAGTAACTGAGGTGACTACTGATTTATTGGCTCGCCACCGTAATCTTTGGCCCAATGTGCATCTGCCGTTTGCTGACATTGAAACCATTGACAAACTTTCTAATAAAATTGAGCTGTTCAAGTTGGCACAAAGCCTCGGGGTGCCAGTACCCCAATCGACGGTGGTGTCTAATGTATTCCATGTGGCGAGAGAGGCTCAGAAGATTGGCTTTCCCTGTGTATTGAAACCCGCTCGATCACGAGTGCTGATTAATAATCAATGGGTCAGCACACAGGTTATAGTCATTGATGACGAGGATGCTCTGGCCCGAGTTTCGGAAAATCTACCCACACATTATTTTCCTGCTTTGCTACAGGTGTTTATTCCCGGCAACGGAGCTGGTTTGTTTGCACTATACAAGGATGGCAAGTTTCAAGCCCGGTTCGCGCATCAAAGACTGCGCGAAAAGCCTCCACAGGGCGGTGTCAGCGTTTTGTCTCAGAGTAAGCATCCTGATCCGCAAATACTGGAATACTCAACTAAGCTGCTTGATGCCGTTAGCTGGCAAGGCGTGGCTATGGTTGAATATAGGGTTACGCCGGATGGACTGCCCTATTTAATGGAAATTAATGCGAGATTTTGGGGCTCTTTGCAGTTGGCTATAGATGCAGGCGTAGACTTCCCTGCGTTGGCAGTTAAGCGAACTTTTGATAACAGCCAGCACAACGATAGTTATAGTGAGCGGGTTGTACTGCGATGGCTTTTAGGTGATTTGGATCGGCTTTATATACAGTTCAAACGAGTTAAGGAAATCGGTTTTATTAATTTATCGGTTGATTGTTCCAAATTTTTATTAACTTTTGTGAGCTCTGCCAAGAATGAAATATTCAGGATAAATGATTGGCGTCCCAGCATGTTTGAGCTCAAGCAATATTTTAGATCACGATGATGCTGTTCTCCTTTTGCTAACACTGCTGAAATATTTTGTTGTTAATGGTTTTATTAATCAAATGCAGCAGATATTCGACCTTTTGGGTGTGATTTTACAGCTCATATTCTTAGTAGGTGGCTTTTTAAGTGATTAAGTTAGCTTCACATTACTAGCGTTAGAAAAGCAATATATGAAAAATATTTTACACATAATTGATACTACTGGTCCGGGTGGTGCAGAGACTGTCTTTTTGGAGCTGGTTAGATCTACAGCCGATCGTGAGGTCAGCTCAGTGGCGCTCATTCGAGGTCCAGGGTGGGTGCAGTCACAGTTAGAAAAAGATCAATCGCGTTTTTTTGTGATTGATTGTAAAGGAACGATGCAGCTAAATTATTTAAAGCGCTTAATAAATCTAATCCGAACTGAACAAATTGATGTCATCCAGACTCACTTATTGGGGTCTGCTGTTTATGGCTGCATGGCTGGTTTGATCTGCCGCAAACCTGTTATTTGTACTTTCCATGGTGTGGTTGATATTAGTCCATCTGAGAAGTTTAAAAACCTCAAAATGCTTATACTTAGGTTCGGAGCGGCTAGGATAATTGCGGTGACTGATAGATTAAAAAGGGTGCTTTCAAGTAATCAGCTTCTGCAGGAAAAGGATATTGAGACAATATATAATGGTATTGATGTTTCGAGATTTTCTAAGGCAGAGTCGAATTCGTTGCGTTCAAAGCTCGGTATCAGCGACAGTTTTTTAGTCGGCTCCTTGGGTAATATTCGAGTGCCAAAAAATTATCCGCTAGCAATTGATGCCCTGCATATGCTCCATGAAAGTGGAGTGAGGGCACACTATGTAATTGCGGGGCAGGGTAATACAGAGCAGTTGGCACCGCTTTTAGATTCGATCGAAAAGTATGGACTGACAGGATATGTTCACATATTGGGTTTTGTTGATGATGTGCAAGCTTTCTTGTCGTCGTTAGATGTTTTTCTTATGACGTCTTCCTCCGAGGGACATCCTCTCGCCCTAACGCAAGCAATGAGCAACGGCCTCCCCATTGTTAGCACCCCCTCAGGAATAGAGGAAATAGTTACCCATGAGTTTGAAGCGCTCATCTCTGATTCTCATGAGGCAACATTGATAGCCAATCATCTTGAGAGTTTATATTTTGATACAGAGAAGCGCTCCGCGCTTGGTGCAAGAGCTAAAGAGAAGGCAATGGAGTGCTACAGCTTGGATGCTATGATTGCTAAGTATGCTGAAGTTTACAAGGTGAAATAGAGGATGACTTGGGAATTTAAAGAAAATAGCCTAGATGCTATTCGGCTTTTAGCAGCGACCCAGGTGGCGGTGTTACATACGTGTGAATTTATGTTTGTCGAGCGAACCGGGGGGGTGTTTTTTGAGCTGCTAAGACTTTTTCCAGGTGTGCCAATCTTCTTTTTTGTGAGCGGCTATTTAATCAGCAAGTCATACGAAAGTACGCCAAATATTGCTGAATATGCAAAAAATAGAGGGTTGAGGCTATATCCAGCTTTAATAATATGTGTGGCCATAAACTTAGTGATGGTGTGGTCTACTGGTTACTTCAGCAATTTGTCCATAAGCGGTTTGGATATCGGGATTTTATTTTTTGCGAAATCGACGTTCATTCAGTTTTATAACCCTGATTTTATGAGGGCTTTTGGTGATGGAGTGTTAAATGGTAGTTTGTGGACAATTTGTGTTGAGGTTCAGTTTTATATTGTCGCCCCACTTGTTTACAAATTTTTTGGAAAAAATAAGGCGATCGGAAACCTAGCTTTATGTGTGCTTATTTTGATCTTTCTGGTGGCAAACCGTTGTTTATATTTTTGGCAGCCTGAATATTCTCAAGAGTTTTTGTGGAAGTTGTATCGAGTGAGCTTTGCTCCGTGGTTTTATATGTTCTTGGCAGGAGTTATTTTTCAACGCAACTTCGCGTTTTTGGCGGGCTTGGTCTCAAAAATCCCAGCATTATTAATGCTGGCAGGATACTTGTTCATAGCGTTATTTCTGACGCGGTATGCTGGATTTGAGACGGAAAATGCTATCTCACCAATTTTATTCGTTTTTGTGATATTGCTTGTCTTTAGGCTTTCTTACGTCATGCCACACAAGGTTAATAGCTTGATGAAGGGAAACGACATATCTTATGGGATATATATTTGGCATATGCCAATAGTAAACCAAATGCTGTATATGAATTATCGAGACAGTTATTGGCACGTTTTTGTTGCTTGCACGTTATCAATTTTTGTCGCTTTTTTGTCTTGGCGGCTAATCGAAAAGCCTGCCTTAAAATTAAAAAGCTTCACTCTTAATATGCGAGTGAAAAATGTTGACTTTTGAGTTCGGTAAAAAAAATCCCCATAAAGATTGCTGGAGAGCCTATTGTCCAACCGCTGTTCCGACGTGTGCGGGCGCTAGGGTCATCCTGTGAGGTGCGCGTGCATCAATAATTTTCGAAAGCGTAAAGGGCGGGTTTAGTTGCATGGGCGCACTCATTACAGATCTGAAAAAATTATACGTGGATTGTGCTGCGCAGGATTTTGCATTTTATATGGCAGCGTGCTATCTGGTTTTTTCATATTTACGGCCGCAAGCTATCTACCCACTTTTAGATATCATTCCTTGGACGCAGCTTACTATAGTTGCAGGCTTGATGTATTTAATAGCGAAAAGACGCTTGAGAATTCAGTCTGTGCATACACTACTACTAGTCTTTTGCCTAGTAATAGTCGTTTCATGTTACAAATCTCAATATCCAGATTTGTCGTTCAGTAAGTTGGATATACCATTTATTTTGTTAGCCGAAATCCTTTTCTTTACCAATTGCATCAGTAATGTACGACAATTTAAGTTAATTACCATCGTGTTTTTCCTGATTTTGTTTAAGATGGCATTCTTTGGGGCCAGGACCTGGGTATCGCGAGGCTTTGGCTTTACTGATTGGGGGATAGCGGGTCCGGCCGGGTTTTTCGCAAACTCTGGTGAATTTTCTCTTCTAATGGCTATGATAGCCGTGATGAGTCTGGCATTTTTTTCGGGGCGAAAATTATCTAGCAAGCTCTATTATTGTCTCCCACTATTTGCTGTTATGACTGTTCTTGCTGCAAGCTCACGAGGTGGACAGTTAGCGCTTTTAACTGGCGTTATCGTTCTCGGCTTTGGGATGGGAAAACTTAAAATAAAAAATTTCCTTTGGCTTTTAATGTTTGGTTATATAGCAATAGCCGTTTTACCCGACGAGCAGAAGGATCGATTTGCATCGATGGGGAGCGACAACACGTCAACCTCTCGATTATTGTATTGGGAGAAAGGCCTAGATATGTTGAACAAGTACCCTGTTTTTGGTGTCGGCTTTTATACTTTCCCCGCTTATTTTTCGGACCACTACTCTCATTTAAAAGATAAGGACTCATATATAGGGAACAGAGCCGAAGTGGCGCATAATAGCTTTATAGAGGTAGGGTCGGGGCTGGGTTATACTGGTCTAGCGTGCTTCCATATTCTTTGCTATTACACGAATCCTGCGCTTAC
>CAJQKX010000355.1 GCA_905479025.1 uncultured Paraglaciecola sp. | reverse complement strand
CAACGTCACTTTCAAGGGCATGCATCATTTCAGATACTTCTTTCGCATCTTGGTCTGCATCGCCAGCAACAATGGTTTCAACTGTTTGACTAGTCAAAGCGTTGATAGCGTCTTTACGCTCCATTTTGTCAGACACCTGATAGGCCTCTGTCATGCCCGCTTCAGCTAATTCTTTCACTTTGTTTTTAAGCGTAGTATTTTCTTGTTCGCCTTCCCAATTCCACGAAGGTGTATTCACCTCAGCAGCAAATTCAGCGACTGCACCAATAACGGTTTGTAATTGTTCGTGGCCGAACATAACCGCACCAAGCATCACTTCTTCAGATAAAATGTCTGCTTCAGATTCAACCATTAACACTGCATTTTTAGTACCAGCAACCACCAAGTCGAGTTGGCTCGCTTCAAGTTCAGATGTACGGGTATTTAATACATATTGCTCGTCGGTGTAACCCACGCGCGCAGCACCGATAGGACCATTAAAAGGCATACCAGATATAGCAAGCGCGGCAGACGCACCAATAAGAGAGATAATATCAGTTGGGATTTCAGGGTTAGCTGAAACAACAGTGATGATAATTTGCACTTCGTTCATAAACCCATTTGGGAATAAAGGACGGATGGGACGGTCAATTAAACGAGACGTAAGTGTTTCGTATTCTGAAGGACGGCCTTCGCGCTTGAAAAAACCACCTGGAATTTTACCAGCCGCGTAAGTTTTTTCTTGATAGTTGACCGTCAATGGGAAGAAGTCTTGACCAGGCTTAGTATTCTTTTTACCGACAACAGAAACCAATACACAAGTATCATCCATACTTGCCATTACGGCTGCGGTGGCTTGACGAGCAATTACGCCCGTTTCTAGAGTAACAGTATGCTGACCATACTGAAAAGTTTTAGTAATAGGAGTCATTTTTTTCCTTTAAATAATTTTCAAATTGCCCCACTTAGGACAATACTCTTTTGCTTTCTATAGATATCGCTTTCAAATGCGGGACATAGTATAGCGGTTCGGTATAGCTAAAAAAAGTGAATAGCCTGAATTAGGAGCAAAAAGTTACATTTAATAGTGAAAACGCTGTATGAACCCAGTAAGCCAATTTATTTGAATGATTACCCGACATAAAAATTGATCATCGCTGACACCTATTCAAATAAACTCAGTAGTGAAACTAGTGCCCAATAAAATTGTAGATGAGTTGTTATGAAAGTAGTTGCTACAATATTGCATTTATGGACATTGATGGCATGACATCAATCATCAATGATATGTAACCTGCAACTAAGTCAGCTGGCTCACACAGATATTTGTCTAAACATTGATATAACATGAACCAAAGCATGCAGCGCTGAGAAGCCGGCGAACCTATGCATCAAGACTCTAGACTCAGAACTTATTTGACAAACCAGCCCATTAGTAACATTGCAGCCTTGCTACTGTGGGAACAAGGCAAGGTTCATATGTTTGATATAAACCTATCAAACATCGAGCAGCCATCAGTGAATATCATATATTCTCATACAGACTGCACTCGATTTCTTAATAAGTTTTAATTCATATCAGCTCGTCACATTGACTTTTAAAGTGCCTCACCAGAGGCACTTTTTATATTATCTCAGTGGTATCATATGGATTATTGTTAAGAGAACTTATCTTCGGGCGCAACATTCATCTTCTAAAGATTGTTCAAGGCCCCATCTAACCAAGTCATTCGTTGTGAGTACCATGTTTTAAGATGAGCCACCTCTTCGGTGTATGTGTCAAATACCACGGGATTTGGCCACACATATTTGCCCAAGGTCTCCCACTTATTGTCATTCTCTTGTTGTGCCAAGTTCAACTTGATGGCAAAGGCATCAATTTTATTCATAATGACATTTTGGTTGTTTTTAAAGTAGGCAAAACGGGTTTTGACTTTTTCTAGAAATGCACTGTCGGTAAATAACCTGGCAAACCATGGGTTATCTTTTACCCAGAAACCCTCAGGTGTTGGGAAGTCATCACCCGCATAATCCACATTGCCAAAAGAGAGATCAAAATCCCATAACGGCCCCATCTTGATTTTTTCACCCGGCACTACATTAAAGAAGATGCTGGAGAAGGATTTAGAATCAACATTTTTGGTAATTTCATTGATTAAATACCAGTCCACAAAACTGTCAACGTCCATATATTTGGCATAACCATTGATAGGGTCTCTAAAATTTGAAGCAAATAACGTAGCTTCAAATGCATTAATGTGGGCCTTAATATAGTTGTATTGGTCATCATCCCAATCAAGACTGGGCTCTTTGATTGCGACTAAAAATTTATCCGTATAAAAATACACATCATCTGGGTTTTGTCTGTTTAACTGATCAATTTCCAGTAAAAAACCATCATCACCAATGTCTACTCGATTACTGCCTTCTTCCACCTTTTCAGTGATATTGTAGGTGCCGTTATATTCATTGTTAACATACACCTCGGCAAAGATACTTTTAGGTGTCCATTCGAGGTTGCTCAAATAACCCATCTCAAAACTCATGGTATTTCTTAACATGGTTTTGTCAGAATATTCAGCCAAAAATAACCATTTCTTTTTAGATGGCATATCTAAAAATATCGATTTTTCATCTAGCTTCATTTGAAAAGGCTTTTTAGGGTGCAGGAACCAGGTCGAATTTCCGCGCCCGCGAATTTTCATAACTGAGGCAGGTGCATCTGCAAAGTTACGCCCACCTTTGATAGTCACAGTGCCCTCAACGTAGTCTTCTTTTGATTCAATGGGACCATTTCCAGATGTTGTTAAATAAATGATGGGCAACCCAGTAAAAGCCACAACATCCACCGAATAACTGAGTTTCCGGCCATCTTCCATCATTACTGTGTAAGTCAGAACATCACTGAAGTCTTGCTCTGATACCGCATTTGTCTGTGCAGTATCATTAACAGTCAATGACGTACCTGTATGTTCAAAAGTAGCAACCATACTTTGCCAATCAGCAGTGGCTGGAAATCTTCCAGTAATGGTATTGCCAGATATTGATAAGTTTAGATTTGATGTAAGACTGGGATTATTTTCTGTTAAAAAAGAGAACCGACTGATACTGGGTTCGACAATCACTACGACGGGTATTTCTTGTTCTGGCGAATCAGACCCACCACAGGACAGTAAAGATAAACTAAAAAAAATAATAATCAAGGGGTGTAAAAACTTATCGAACATCAGCATAACCCTTGTGAATTATGAATTTTTAATATTAATTTTGTATGTTTCATGGTTTGTACCTTTACGAATTTTTTCATTAATTATTAACTACTTAAATTTAATATAAAGTGGATCAATTCAAATTGCTAGAGTTGGATCTAGTTAATTTTATGTGACTAACTGGATTACATGATGAATGAGATCTTGTGGGAATTATTTCTGAGCAGTTACTAAAAATGTAACAGTACGATTGAAAGACATCGCGAACATCAATAAAGGAATGTCACTTTTCACAGATAACCTGTAATGTTTTCATTTCGTTAATTTATAAGTAAAATCATTGCAGCTACGCCAAGCAATATTATCTACATTGCATCAAAAATGAATTAGCTATAAGTCAGATCCATGACCGTTACATATTGGGCTCGATATTTTGATGATTTTATGTGTTTCTTAGGCTTGATACTTTGAATAAAGCGAATGAAATTTTGAGCAATTATCATCATATTAAGCCGTGTATTTATTTATTGGTTTAGGTGTGGATAAACACATCAAATTATCCTGATACTCATGTGAATTATGATCTGAACCGTAAATGTTAAATAATTTGGGGCTTAACAACCAAATAAGTCCTTATAGCTAATAGTTGTGCAAGAAATTTTCTATCTCTAAATTCACTTCATTAGGCAACTCATGTTGCAACCAATGGCTAGCATCAGGAAAACGCTTGATCCGCAAGTCAGGCACATATTTTTCTACCCCGTCTGTATTCTCTTTAACAAAGGCTTGGTCTTGTTCACCCCATAGTAGTAATGTTGGGCAAGTGATACGGATATTAGGGATTTTCATTTGTGTTGCTGCAACGACAGGTCCATTGCCAGCAACTGATACTTTCTCAGAGGGTGCTAACTGAGGCATACTTCGATAGTACTGGAGCATGCCATTTATAGCGCCAGACTGAGCCCATACATCCTCATAAGCCTTGCATTGTGTCTCACTCAATGTGCCTTCGCGCATGCCAACGAATACAGTGTCTTTCAGGTATTGATAATTATTGTCTGATAACTTTTCAACCCCATTAGGCGCTATCAACTCATGGATATATTCACTTTTTTGCCGTTGCTGAGCATTATTAATCATTTCCCGAGTAAAAATACTGGGATGAGCAGCATTGAGTATGATTAATTTATCGATAAGTTGTGGGAAAAATGCTGCAATCGGCCATGCGATGACGCCGCCCCAATCATGAGCCACTAATATTATTTTTTCCTGTGGTGCCACACCTTGGATGAACTTAGCAATAAACTTAATAAGCTTGGGGACTTGATAAAACGATGGGTCCTCAGGTTTATCACTTAAATTATAACCGGGTAAGTCAGGTGCAATCACACGATAGTGATCAGCAAAATAATCAAGTTGTGCATGCCATGTGCCCCAGTATTCAGGAAAACCATGTAAAAAAACAATGGTCTGGCGTGGTAAATTAGTACCGCTACCGCTCCCCGCTTCAACATAATGTATATTTACGTTTTCAATGTCGATTGTATGATGTTTCATGACGCTGTTTACCTAGCAAGTCCAATCCGTTTAATGCAAAAAAAAGCGGACATTTTTATATGCCCGCCTCTTTATATTTCCCTGTCTAGCTTGTTATTATATTTGACTAAAACTTAAACAATGTTGAACTGCTCTTCTTCCATATTCATCAAGTTATCAGCACCCGATTCCATAGCAGAGACTAAAGAACGTGAACGGGTTAATAAACGATCAAAATAAAATTTAGTCGTATGTAACTTCGCTTGATAAAATTCTGGTTCACTGGTGCCTTCATCAAGTTTTTGCTGAGCTACAACGGCCATTCGAAGCCAAAAATAACCCACAACCACGTATCCTGAATACATCAAATAATCAACAGACGCAGCGCCTAATTCAGCAGGATTTTTAGCCGCACGAAGCATAATATCTTCAGTGATCTGATGCCATTCATCTACGTGTGTATCGATACTGTTAGACCAAGCATTAAACTGACTCTTATCTCGAATGCTTTTACAATATTCTTTCACTTCGTTGGTAAATATTGTTAGCAGCTTTCCGTTAGACCCAATCACTTTCCTAGCTAATAAATCAACAGCTTGAATACCTGTTGTGCCTTCGTACATTGTACAAATACGGGTATCTCGTGCGAGTTGTTCCATACCCCATTCTTTAATGAACCCATGTCCACCAAAGACCTGCATACCATAGCTAGTAGTCTCTTGTGCAGTTTCTGTTAGAAATGCTTTGACAATAGGTGTTAACAAGGCAAGCTTCGACTCCGCGAGTTGTTTAGCACCTTCATCTTGATTGGCCTGAGAAATATCGACTAATTTCATGGCGTATACGGCTAATGCTCTATTACCTTCAGCGAAAGCTTTTTGAGTCAACAGCATACGGCGCACATCAGGATGGTTAATAATCGGATCAGCGGGACCGTCAGGATTTTTGACACCTGTCATCGCTCTAAACTGTAAACGGTCTTTAGCATAGGCTAAGGCACCTTGGAACGCGGCTTCAGATGCAGACAAACCTTCTAAACCTGTACCTATTCGTGCAGTATTCATAAATGTAAACATACAATTAAGACCACGATTTTCAGTACCAACCAGGTATCCCTTGGCATCATCAAAATTGATCACGCAAGTTGCCGAGCCCTTGATACCCATTTTGTGCTCAATAGAGCCACAACTCACACCGTTTCTGTCTAACTTTTCACCTTCGGGACCTGCATGAAATTTAGGCACAACAAACAATGAAATACCTTTAGTGCCACTTGGTGCATCTGGCAAACGAGCAATCACGATATGCACGATGTTCTCTGACATATCATGCTCACCTGCTGAAATGAAAATCTTGGTTCCGGTTAAACCGTAGCTACCATCTTCATTCTTAACAGCTTTACATTTGAGCATGCCTAAATCAGAGCCACAATGAGGTTCAGTCAAACACATAGTGCCTGTCCAATGGCCACCAATAAGATTATTCAAAAACATTTTTTGTTGTTCAGCAGTACCATGTTCTTTTAAGGTTTCAATACAACCTTGACTGAGCCCTGGGTACATGGCCCAAGAATGATTCGCCGAAGAAAACCATTCCGCCATCACACTGCCTAAAGAATAAGGTAAATTCTGTCCACCGAGTTCTTCTGGGTGAGTCATACCTGTCCAGCCGCCATCGACGTACTGTTTGTAAGCTTCTTTAAAACCTGCAGGAGTGGTGACATCTCCGTCTTCCCATTTACAGCCTTCTTCATCACCGTTGGCGTTAATTGGCGCTAACACGTTCTCAGCGAATTTAGCGGCTTCTGAAAAAATGGCTTCAACCATATCAGGCGTAGCATCTGTGAATCCCAAATCAGCGTAGTGTTTTTCAAAATCTAAT
>CAJQKX010000354.1 GCA_905479025.1 uncultured Paraglaciecola sp. | reverse complement strand
CGCCCTTACTGCGCTTGAAGATCGGATTATTGCGCGAGTTGATGAAGCTGAATGGCTTGAACTTACTACTGAAATGGTTCGTACCGGCCAGCCTAATTCTGTTAACCCTTTGGATCCGGATATTCCTGCTGGCGAAGAGGAGGCTATTGCTCTTTTTGTCGCCGGAAAACTCGAAGCTATGGGTTTTGAAGTTGAAAAGTACGAATCACAGCCTAAAAGACCTAATATCATAGGTCATTTGAAAGGCACTGGTAATGGGCCTTCTTTGATGTTGAATGACCACTTGGATACTTATCCTGCCGTCGAGCCAGAGCGTTGGGACAAATGCGATCAGAATCCTTTTAAGGCAACCCGTCATGGTGATTGGTTGTATGGTCGTGGCACTTCGGATACTCGCGGTAATCTTGCATGTTCACTACTTGCAGTAAAGGCTTTGATTGATGAGGGTGTTCAGCTAAAGGGTGATTTGATTTGTTGTTACACGGTCGATGAGGAGAAGAATGGTCCTCATGGTTCTATGTATATGACTCAAACTATTGGCTTAAAGCCTGATTATTCTATCACTGCTGAGCCTACGGCATGGGGTGGCTCTTCTGAAGATTGGGGTATGAATATCTCTACTGCAAATGCCGGTAATTGCTTGGTTGAGGTTACTGTTACAGGTGTTAAGTCACATATTTGGAGGCCTGACACTGGGTTAAATGCCATTACCTTAGCATCTGGGCTTGTGGACCCATTGAATAAAATGAGTTTTACCCATGAACCAACAGATTTTATGGGTCATACGCCACCCTGTGTCTGTGTTGTTCGAATCAGAGGCGGTTTGGAAGGTGAAATGCAGTTTTCACCTGATAGTTGCATCTTAACACTGGCAGTTGTTGGTATTTTGCCGGGCATGAGTATTGATTCAGTTATTGATGATGTATCTCATACCGTGAGTAATTTTCTAAATGATCATTCTTCAGCTGGGTTTAGTGTTAGACAGGTGCCTGATTCGTTATTTGTTTGTGGCACTGAACCTGTTCCTGAGCTTGAAGAACCTAATATATCTATTGCTAAAGCGTATAAGCAGATTCTTGGCGGACAGCCTGTTCTCAATAGAAAGAATGCCTTTAATGACACAATCCGTTTCCGTGAAGCGGGTGTTAATGCGGTGACCTTCGGTTCAGGTGAAGATGGCTGGGCTCCGGTCAATGAGAGTATCTCAATTACTAAATCAACAGCTGCCACCAAGATATTTGCATTAACCATTATGCATTTACTGGGTGTCGCTGAATCGGGAGCAGAGTAATTAGCTATGAAAAATAATTTATTATCAGCTAATGAAAAATCTAACTTAAACACTCTAGGGTTTGCGGACAGTGTTAACCGTTGGTTCAAGCAAGAGTCGAATAAGCGATTAAGTATTTCGTTTCTGTCTGTCATGTTTATGCTTTTTACTTGGACTTTTGTGACTGCTACAGGATTGGCAAATCCACTATTTTTACCGGGCCCAGATGCTGTTTATAAAGCATTTGTTGAGACCCTATTTGATGGGTATCAGGGCTCAACTCTGTTCGAGCATGTGGGTACCAGCCTTTATAGAATCCTAGCGGCATTTTTGCTTGCTTGTTTGGTGGGTATTCCTCTTGGTATCGCTATGGGTATTTCGCGAACCACACACGCAATTTTTAATCCGTTTATTGAATTTTACAGACCACTCCCTCCCTTAGGGCTCTACACCTTATTGGTTATGTGGTTAGGTATTGGCGAACTCTCTAAGCTGGCTCTGCTATTTTTGGCGGGTCTACCAGGCATCATTATTGCGACTATTCAGGCGGTGAAAGACATCAATCCAACGCTTGTCTTAGCGGCTAAGTCACTTGGAGCCTCTCGTTCAGATTTAATTCGCGAGGTCTACCTTCCAGGTGCTGGGCCAACTATTTTAACGGGTATGCGCATTTCACTAGGTTTCGTTTATACGGTGCTTGTTGCAGCTGAAATTGTCGCTGCCTCTGCAGGTATAGGCTGGATGATCTGGGATGCCGCTAAATTTTTACTGAGCGACATCGTGATTATGGGATTAATTGTACTTGGTTTAACTGGGATTACTTTGGATATGGTGATGCGTGGTATTGGTTTCGCCATGATGCCATGGACTCGGGCAAATCGTAGGCGAACGAAGTAGTCAATTGATATCAAATTTTTTTTATTTTTTAATTTTTAAACAAAAGGTGGAACTATGAAACAGAAATATGCGTTATTTATTGTGGTACTAAGCATGCTATCAATGGCATCAAATTCATTTGCTACGAAGCCAAAAGAAGTAACAGTTGGTTATCTTAATCTGGTGAATGCTCAGTTAGTGACAAAGTCACTTGGGCTAGTTCAGAAGGAAATGCCAGGTGTAAAAATCAATTACATTAAAGTCGGTGGTGGCGGTGACATGCTTCGCGCGATTGCAGGCAATCAGGTGGATTTTGGTGGTCTAGGAAATCCGCCAACGGCGATTGGTGTGACTAGAGAATTACCTATTAAGGGCATTATGGTCCTTAATATGTTGGATTATGTTGAGGCATTTGCGGTTAGAACGTCGGCAGATATCAAAAACTTTCGTGACCTTAAGGGCAAGAAAATTGCTGCACCCTTTGGTTCTACAACTCATTACTTACTTCTAAATGCTTTGGCTGATGAAGGAATTGATCCGGCTTCTATGGATATTATCGATCTAAGACCGAATGATATTGCTTTGGCATGGTCGCGTGGTGATATTGATGCTGCATGGTTCTGGGAGCCAGCTTTA
The DNA here is from genome assembly GCA_905479025.1 of uncultured Paraglaciecola sp. Next base: position 4,871 of record CAJQKX010000354.1, on the reverse strand, counting down.
GGTCGTGTTCTTAAAGACGATGGTCATCTGTTTACCACATCTGGCCTTATGGCTGCTCGTGGTTACCCGACATGGGATGTGGGTGTTGTAATGAATGATTTTGCTGAAAAATACCCAGATTACGTTAATAAGTTTGTTAAAGCTGAATGTGCGGGCATTGATTTCTGGCTGAATAATCCCGCTGAAACTGCAAAAATTATTGCTAAAGAGCTAGAGCTTTCTTTGGACGATGCGACTCGCATGATGAAAGGAACAGAAATGGTTCCATGTGAAAAACAATTAACTCAGCAGTATTTAGGCGATGGCTCTAAAAAGAGTGGCTTTGTTAAGACATTAGTATCTACAGGTAACTTCTTGCATGAGCAAAAGCGTCTTCCTCGTGAGGCTTCGTCTAAGCAAATGTCAGATTTCATTGTTACCGATTACTTGGAGGCAGTCACTAAATAAATAACTGATGTGGCAGGTAGTCTTTGATTACCTGCCCATTGAGTTATTTATTAGTAAGCGATCAATATGAATTCTAATCCCCAAATTGAAAACTTAAGCCTATCTTTTGAGACGCTAAATGAATGCTATAAAAATGGCTATTTTAGTGTTATCGATGTGGTAAATGAGGTTTTAAGACGTATTGATGTGCGCGGTAATGATGGTGTTTGGACCTTTTTGCTAGAGCAATCTGATGTTGTGCAAAGGGCCAAAGATTTGATGGATATGGATGCCGCGTCTTTACCCCTATACGGCATTCCTTTTTGTGTGAAGGATAATATCCATATTGAGGGATTGCCAACCACTGCCAGCTGCCCCTCTATTTCGTTTATTCCTGAAGAAACCGCCTCTGTAGTTAAGAGGCTTGAAGATGCAGGTGCAATATTGATCGGGAAAAATACTATGGATCAATTTGCTACGGGTTTAGTGGGTGTTAGAAGCCCCGAGCATCCAGTTAATTTATTTAATCCAAAGTATATCCCAGGTGGCTCTAGTTCTGGATCAGCCGTAGCAGTATCAGCAGGATTGGTTAGTTTTGCATTGGGGAGTGATACCGGCGGTTCAGGTCGTATTCCTGCTGCATTAAATAATATCGTTGGTATCAAGCCTACTCCGGGGGTTCTAAGTACCCATGGCATGGTATATGCCAATCGATCATTTGATTGCATGCCGATATTTGCTTTGTCCTGTAATGATGCGAAAGCTGTTTTTGAACAGGGCTTAACAGAGGATGTCAGCGATCCATTTTTATCTAACTTTACGGCTTTACCTGAAGGCGAAGATAATTCTTTTTCTAAGCAGATTGTCGGTATACCAGCGCCTGAGTATCTCGAATTTTTCGGTGATGCTAATGCTCAAAATTGTTTTGAGAATGCAGTTTCAAGACTAAAAAGTCTGGGTGCAACGGTAGTTGACGTTGATTATTCAATTTTTTTAGAGGCAGGTCGAATGCTTTTTGATGGTCCTTTGTTGGCGGAGCGTCTGTCGTCAATTAAGCCCTTTTTAAAAGATCATTCAAATGATATCCATTCGAGTGTCAGAGTTATTGTAGAAAAGGCTAAACAGTATTCAGCGGTAGATTTATGTCATGAATATTATCGAATTACCGAGCTTCAGGCATTAGCAAGGCTGTTGTTCGAGAATATTGATTTCATGATGGTACCGACTGCACCAACCATTTACCCCATTGCTGACGTAAAGGCGAACCCAGTCAGTTTAAACACCAATATGGGCTACTACACCTATTTTGTGAATATTTTGAATCTAGCAGCTGTCGCTGTGCCTTCACAGTTAAGAACCGATGGGTTGCCGTTTGGTGTGTGTTTTGTTGGAAGAGCAAAAAGTGATTTTTCCCTGATGGCTTTAGGCCAAAAGTGGCAACAATCTAACGATTTATATTTAGGCCATCATGCGGGTCTTATCAGTTAGTAATTTTATCTATTTATCATTTTTATGAAAAGGAAAGAGTAATGAAATCAACATGGTTTAAATCTATATTTATAGCAGGTGGTGCTTTGCTTTTAGCTAGTGATTCTTTTGCTGGCGCTAAGTTAAAGGTATCTGATACAACATCAATCAATTTTGGCGGAAGTATTCGTGTAGAGGTTGCAGATACTGATACTGATACTGATTCTGGTGATAGTGATTCATTTGGTACTAGTATTCACAGCGCGCGTTTTTATATGAAAGCCAAGGTAACCGACACAATTGGTTTCCAACTTCAAACTGAACACAAAGACGGCGATATGCTAATGCTTGATTCTTTAGTAAAAGTGAAGCTTGCAGACAATATTCAACTTTGGGCAGGACGTTTTATTCCGCCAAGTGATCGGTCTAATCTGAGTGGGTCTTATAATTTACCGACTTGGCAATATCCTGGTGTTGCTTCACGGTATCCAATTCCTAAAAAGGGTGGTCGAGATGATGGTTTTGCCATTATTGGTTCTGCAGCTGGTGGCCAGCTAGATTATTCTTTGGGTATGTTTGGCGGTAAAGCTGATGCTACAGTTCCTAAAGACACAGAGTCTGTTTCCGGTCGAGTTGCGTATAGTTTCTTGGATAAAGAAGGTTACCTCACAAGAAGTACGTACTTGGGTTCAAAGGACATTATGACCATTGGCTATACATTTATGAAACAATCTGATGCTTTTGGTGATGTGAGTGGCACAACAGATTTTTCAGCATCTAATATTGATTTCTTGTTAGAGAAGAATCTTGCGGATGGCAGTGTGGCGACTGTAGAAGCTGCTTTGTATGATTATGATGAATTTGGTGCAGCGTCTAAAGAAGGTGATGCAGCTATGGTTTCAGTAGCCTACATGCCTGATGGTATATTTGGTCTCGGCCGTCTTCAAGCAAGCGTTCGTTATCAAGAGTTCTCTCCAGATGACAACAGTGGTGATACTACTCGTGTCGATGTTGGCTTAACTTCTTTAATTAACGGCCATGGCGCACGTGTTGGAATTTACTTTGGTGATCAAGAAACTGGTAGTAGTTCCACAGAAACGATTAAGCTAGGTATACAGTTGAAGTTATAGCTTTAATTTTTTTTAATAGATTGGGTTGGCAATTTATTGCCGGCCCTAACTTTTTAAATTTTATGGTGATCTCTAGCTAATGATTAAAAGTACAGCTTTACCTCTTTATATCAATATTAAGAATCAACTCAAACAACAAATTTTGAGTGATGACTATTCTATTGATGAGCGCATTCCCTCAGAAAACCAATTAATGACAAGCTTTGGGGTGAGTAGAATTACTGTTAGAAAGGCCCTTAAAGAGTTACATACAGAGGGACTTTTATGGAGTATTCAAGGCAAGGGGGCTTTTGTTAGTAAGCCTAAAGTAAGCCAAGAGATTAGAAGTCTACAAAGTTTATCCGAAGCCATTGATTCTCGCCTCAACAGAGTATCCACTAAGTTGTTAAGTGCAAAAAAAGTCACCCCAAGTCAGGCTGTTCAGGACAATCTACAGTCAAAGAAAGTATTTGAAATTACTCGCATGCGTTATTTAAACAAGAAACCCATATCCTTAGATACTAGTTATTTCCCTATTGATATAGGTATGAAAGTCCTTGATACCCATGAAACTGATGATATTTTTCATACTTTAGAAAATAATTTGGATGTTTCATTAGGGCAAGCTCATATTTCTATGGAGGCCCGTTCAGCGGAGTCTAAGTTGGCTAAGCTTTTAGATATTCATATTGGGAAGCCTATTTTTTGGGTAACCCGATTAATTAAAGATATGCATGACGAAACGATTGTATGTGAATATCTAGCCTATAGAGGTGATGCCTATAAATATCATCTTGAGTTAAAGCGTTCTTAAAGCAGTTTTAATTATTACTATTCAATTTATTTTATTGATTTCCAATAGGCTTTAGGAGTCTAGTTATGGCTGAATTTTTACAAAATATCACTTTTGCGGAAGCTTCAATTATCTGGATTGTGGTAATTTTGGCAGCTGTACTTCGGTCATTCACTGGGTTTGGTTTTGCTTTGGCGGCAGTTCCTGCATTTTCATTATTCTTGTCCCCAATTCAGGCAGTTGTTTTAGTGTCATTGCTTACGCTTGCTATTAATTTATTTTATGCCCGAAATTACTTAACAAATGTTCCCTTAAATCCGCTTGTTCCTTTAGTTGTGGCAGCTATTATTGGTACCATTATTGGCACTCAGGTAATAAAGAGTATTTCAGTCGAAAAATTTCAGTTTTGGGTGGGCTGTTCGGTTATAGCGGGCTGTTTAGGTATGATTTTTCTCCGAAAAATTCGTATTCCAGTGAATAAGTTTACTACCTATTTAACAGGTTTGCTTTCTGGAATTATGAATGGATCGTTGGCAATTCCTGGTCCGCCAATAATTATTTATGCACTACAGTCCCAGTCGACACCTGAAAAAAGTCGTATTTTATTGATGACTTTTTTCTTTGCATCTGCGTTTATAGCGCTTATCTCCTACTGTTTTGCAGGCTTTGTAACTATGCAGTCACTTTGGTTTTGTTTGATGGCTTTTCCAGCTATGTTGATTGGTGACAGACTTGGATTCCATCTATTTAATCAATATGGTTCTGCACTGTATCGAACAATCGCTATTAGCTGCTTATTAGTCATTGGTATTTTGATTACTTTGAAGTCTATTTTTTACTGATTTTAATCAAAAAAAGACTTAAGAATGCTTGTCAGTCTATTTTGACCCCCCTCTGGCACTGTTACCATTTTTGTACCATGCCATTTTAATTCATTGATTTTATTGCTAATCGTTCCGATCCATCATTGGCGTAACTGTCCATGCACCCGCCCTAAGCCCAATCAAGCGCCCTTTAGTGCCATATGCTCAAATCATTGCCCTAGAACCTCGAGGACGGTCAGGATGAAGGACTGG
>CAJQKX010000353.1 GCA_905479025.1 uncultured Paraglaciecola sp. | reverse complement strand
TACAAAGAAGCGGTTATTGAGGTTTATGCAGCCGATGCCTTTAGTTGGCGAGGTTGGTTTGCAGTGCACACTTGGATAGCGGTTAAACCTCAAAATGCGGCTGAGTATACTGTTTTTGAAGTGGTGGGTTGGCGAGTAAAAAGCGGCCTGCCTGCATTGCGTGAGTATAAAACAGCGACACCAGACCGCTATTGGTACGGTGCAAAACCAGAAAAACTCTTATCAGTGCAAGGTGATAAAGCCAACCGGCTGATCCCACAAATTTTTGATGCGATTGCCCGTTACCCTTGGGCTAATGAATACACCCTGTTTCCTGGCCCCAACAGCAATACTTTTCCTCAATGGGTTGGACTTCAAATACCTGAGCTTGGTTTAGAGCTACCTTTTCGTGCTTTAGGTAGCCGTTATGCTAACTAACTTTTGGACGGTTGAACTTTAAAAGACTGCATTAATTATTTTTTGTGCACTTTTTTGTACGCTTTTTTTTTATTGCTCACAGGAATAAATAGCATCTATAAGCGTTTTTTTGGTTGAACATAACTTTGATATAGCCAAGCTTATTTTGTTAATTTTCAAGAATTAAGTGTTCTAAATATGGTGTGAAAATAGAATGACCGATTATTGCAGGTAGGCTTGGGTAATGATGAACCGTTACTCATTTCTGATGTGATTTTACTGGTAAAAAGTGGTTTAGACATACGTTGTTAAGTGCCTAAGCAAATATCACTTCTAGGGATTATGATGCCTACCACAAATACTGTAGAACCTTAGGGTGAGTTATAAATTTAATCTTCAAGGCTTAGATTTGGTGAAATTTAAAATCTGTTCACTCCACAACTTGTGTTAACCAAAAATAGTATTATCCTAGCGTTAAAAATATGACTGTGTGGGTTTAAAATGTTTTCATTTGCTGAAGTGATTTTGGTGGCATTAGCCATGATTCTTATAGTTGAGGGGATTGGTCCGATGTTGTTTGCACATAAATGGCAACGTTTTCTGCAACAAATATCACAACAGCCGATTAATCAATTACGCACTATGGGAGGGGTTTTGGTCACTATAGGCGTGGTCAGTTTGATGTATCTACTTTAATTTCATGTTTATATTTGTGCGCCATTATACAATTGATTATAAGCTGCGCGATTTTGCTATTTAGATGCAGATTGTTTTTTGTTAATATCCTCGCCTAATTTTACGACTCCCTTCTTATTCATGGCTAAAAATGTTGTTGTACTTGGCACCCAATGGGGTGACGAGGGTAAAGGTAAAGTGGTTGATTTACTCACAGATCAAGCAGCTTATGTAGTGCGTTATCAAGGCGGCCACAACGCCGGTCATACACTTGTCATAGACGGTGAAAAAACCGTATTACATCTTATTCCTTCGGGAATTTTACGTGAAAACGTGACCTGTGTTATCGGCAATGGTGTTGTGCTGAGCCCTGAAGCGCTACTCGAAGAAACTGCGATGCTAGAAGCGCGTGGTATACCGGTTAAAGAACGCTTGGTTATCAGCGAAGCTTGTCCTCTTATTCTGCCATATCACGTAGAACTAGATGTGGCTCGTGAAAAAGCCCGAGGTAAAAAAGCCATTGGCACAACAGGACGTGGTATTGGTCCCGCTTATGAAGATAAAGTATCTCGACGTGGTTTGCGTGTAGGTGACTTATTTAATCCTAAAGACTTTGCGGTTAAGTTAAAAGAAGTCCTTGAATATCATAACTTTATGTTAACCAACTACTATAAAGTTGAGCCAGTTAGCTATGAAAAAGTATTAGCTGATGCGCTAGCGGTAGCCGATATATTAAAAGCTATGGTTGTTGATGTGACCGACGTTTTAGATAAAGCACGCTTACGTGGCGATGCCATTATGTTTGAAGGTGCACAAGGCACTTTGCTGGATATTGACCACGGCACTTATCCTTATGTGACGTCATCTAATACTACAGTAGGCGGTGTTGCCACAGGGGCGGGGTTTGGGCCACTTAATCTGGATTATGTATTAGGTATCGTTAAAGCCTATACCACTCGTGTTGGCTCAGGTCCTTTTCCTACAGAATTAGAATGTGAAGTAGGCCAGCACCTTGGCGTGAAAGGTCATGAATTTGGAGCTACGACAGGCCGTAAGCGACGTACCGGTTGGTTTGACGCTGTAGCTATAAAACGTGCAGTACAAATTAATTCTATTACTGGTTTTTGTTTAACTAAGTTAGATGTGCTTGATGGCTTAGAAAGTTTGAGTATCTGTATAGGATATAAAGACGCCCAAGGAAATATCCAAGACGTGCCACCTATGGCAGCTGACGGCTATGAGTTGATCACACCTGTATATGAAAGCATGTCTGGTTGGAATGAAAACTCTTTTGGTGTGACTGAATATGCAGATTTACCCCAAGCTGCTAAAAATTATATTAAGCGCATTGAAGAATTAACAGGTGTGCCAATAGACATTATTTCAACTGGCCCTGATAGAAAAGAAACGATAGTGTTAAGACACCCCTTCGAGATTTAAAGCCCTTGATGCAATCAGTAGATTAAGGCTGCAATTTGCGGCCTTTTTTTTTGAGCGGATTGAATAGAATGCTTTTAGTCAAATTTTCCACACCTGCCCGCTTAGTCTTATGAGTACATCGCTTAAGATTTGAATAAATTTAGCTTTTTGAAAAATTGGTATAACATGGATATATCGAACATAAATTTGTTAAAGGTATCCCATGCAGGCAGAAACGCTCTCAAATAAGATTAATACCCCATCAGTCGCGGATATTGCACCCAAAATACAACTTATAAAAAACAAGTTTGCTTCGGGGAAAACCAAACCACTGCCTTGGCGTATCGAACAGCTCACTCAAATCAGAAAAATGGTGGTTGAGCAGCAAGATAAAATTTTTGTGGCAATGCAACAGGATCTTGGTCGTTGTAATATGGAATCATGGACTGCTGAGTTAGGCGGTGTGATCAGCGAAGTGGATCATTCGCTTAAACACTTAAAAAAGTGGGTAAAACCGCGAAAAGTGCCCACACCCATTATCGCCCAGCCTGGCAAGAGTTATATGTTGCCAGAGCCCTTAGGCACAATTTTAATAATTGGTGCTTGGAACTATCCACTGTTACTGGTGTTGTCACCTTTAATTTCTGCGATATCTGCTGGCAACAATGCAATTATTAAGCCTTCAGAGTTATCAGCGAATGTATCGAAGTTGTTGGTTGAGTTGGTTGCACAATATTTAGATAATGATGCTTTTGCTGTAGTAGAAGGGGCAGTAGATGAAACCACTGAACTACTAAAACATCAATTCGACCACATTATTTATACAGGTGGCGAAGTGGTGGGCAAAATAGTGATGCGTGCTGCAGCCGAATTTTTAACACCTGTGACCTTGGAATTGGGTGGCAAAAGCCCTTGTATTGTTGATAGTTCTACTGATCTTGATGTCACTGCTGCGAGAATTGTCTGGAGCAAATGGATGAACGCCGGGCAAACCTGTGTGGCACCTGATTACGTGCTCGTTGAGGAGTCTTTTGCTGCGCCACTCATCGATGCAATTAAACATAAACTTACTGAGTTTTATAGTGCTGACGCGTCTAGTAGCAAAGATTATGGGCGTATTGTGAGTGAGCGGCACCTGACACGTATTGTCAGTTATTTAGATGGCCAAGAGGTTGTGCATGGAGGCAAACACGATGTTGCAAATAAGTATATTGAGCCGACTATTGTGCTTAACCCTGCTCATGACAGTCTCTTAATGCAGCAAGAAATTTTTGGGCCCATATTGCCCATAGTGACAGTAAAAAACATTTCCGAATCGATCCCATTTGTGAATAAGCGAGCAAAACCGTTAGCACTCTATATTTTCAGCAAAAATAAAGATTTTGAACAACAAGTTCTCACTGCAACCAGCGCTGGAATGGTGTGTATCAATGACGGCTTTATGTTTGCTGCCAATCCTAATTTACCTTTCGGAGGTGTAGGTAGCAGTGGTACAGGTGCCTATCATGGGAAAATAGGTTTTGATAATTTTAGTCACTTAAAAACAGTGATGAAACGCAGTTTTTGGTTTGATGTGCCGTTACGTTATCCTCCTTTCACTGATAAGAAATTTAAACTTTTGAAAAAACTTATATAGGTGATACATGACTCTTACTCCCTTTCATTTAGCTATTCCTGTTGCAGATTTAAAGCAAGCTAAAGCCTTTTATGGTGACTTGTTGGGTTGTGATAAAGGCCGCTGGTCTGAACAATGGATCGATTGGAACTTCTTTGGACACCAATTAGTGACGCATCTCGTGACACAAATGCCAAGTCTACCCAAACATAATCAAGTGGATAACCATGCCGTGCCTGTTCCACACTTCGGTGTGGTTCTAAACTGGATGGATTGGCAAGTCCTGGCAAGTAAGCTTAGTGCTGCCAATGTTGATTTTATTATTAAGCCTCATATACGATTTGAAGGACAAACTGGTGAGCAGGCGACTATGTTTTTTCTCGACCCTTTTGGTAATGCATTAGAATTTAAGGCATTTCAAGACATTGAGCAGTTGTTTGCGAATTAATATTAATAACCTATTGAATGTCCTTATATTGATAGAATAAATAGATTGAGCTGTTGAGTAATCTTCATTAGTCATTAAGCGTAATAAGGTCTACTGTTTGTTTACACTCTCAACCCTCAAGGGAACAAATAATGAGTCATATTAATATTGGTATCAATGAAAAAGACCGAGAAGTCATTGCACAAGGTTTAAAATGCTTGTTAGCAGACTCCTATACGCTGTATTTACAAACCCATAATTTTCATTGGAATGTAACTGGTCCACAATTCAGAGAATTACACCTGATGTTTGAGGAGCATTATACTGAGTTAGCGACAGCGGTTGATGATATTGCTGAGCGCATTCGTACGTTAGACGTGGCTGCACCAGGCACGTATAAAGAGTTTGCTAAGCTCAGTTCCATTCAAGAAGTAGACGGCGTACCCATTGCAACCGAAATGGTTAAGATCCTATTAAATGGGCACGAGGCAGTGGTAAAAA
>CAJQKX010000352.1 GCA_905479025.1 uncultured Paraglaciecola sp. | reverse complement strand
TGAAATATTTTGAATATATTTGCTGGGAATTATAATTTTAAATTCTTTCTCAATAGACAAAATCATACGTACTGCTGAAAGAGAATCTCCACCAAGTTTTATAAAATCTATATCTGGATCAATACACTTCAAACCAAGCTCTTTCTCCCAAATATTTGATATTATTTTTTCTGTATTGCTTAATTTTTCAAGAGAAGGCGCCCTTTTTGGAATATCAATCTGAGCAAGTTTTTTATGATCAATTTTCCCTACAGCGTTTTTTGGAAGCACATCTAGAAATATTATGCTTTTAGGTATCTTAAATTTAGCAATACGGTATTCTAAAAACTTGCGGATCTCATTCTCATTCTGTATTTTACCTGGTTGTAGAACCACTGCAGCAGCAATGTCTTCTCCCAAAGTCTTATGAGGAATGGAATAGCAGGCAGCACTTTCAATTATAGGATGCGCCATTAATGCTTCATCAACCTCACGTGGATTGATTTTTTCTCCACCGCGGTTAATTTGTTCTTTTACACGCCCAGTGAGAAACAAATTATATTGCTGATCCAAATAGCCAATATCACCCGTTCGAAACCAATCCTTATGAAATATATTTTCATTGGCAATCGGATCATTTTCATAACCCGAAAATACATTTTCACCACGAACAATAATTTCACCTTCTTCACCAAGACCTAAAAAATTCCATTTGGAATCAACGGTTGCTATTTCAGTCCCACATGATTTACCAAGTGACCCAGGAGGATTATTACTGGGTGTTAGGCTAGTTGAGGTGATTAATGGACCTGCTTCAGTCATACCAAATGTTGTTATTACTGGAGCATCAAAAAGGTCAGTTATATGTCCAGCCATTTCAATAGATAAAGGTGCAGCAACTGAACGCACGAAACGTTGTTGCGGTGCTATTTTTCGAATTGAGTTTAGATTAGCATAGCGAACTAATTCAAAAAATGTAGTGGGTACACCTTGAAACCAAGTAGGTGAGAACTCTTCAGAATATGAAAAAAAATCCATAGAAGAGAACCCAGCTGTTGCAATAATCGAGCCTCCTGAGTGAAGAGGAGCTAGAAGCATGTCAACTAAACCTCCAATATGAAATAATTCCCACATACTTAAGCATCTATCATTAGAACTAAGGTCAAGTGAAACCGAAACATCGCGGGCTGATATACAAACATTTCTATGTGTCAATGGTACTAATTTTGGGCGGCCTGTTGAGCCAGAGGTTAAAAGTATCAAGGCAGTGTCATTTGGCTTGGGTAAATTTAATTTTTTATAACTTTTATCAAAAATCTGATCAGACAATTCTTCCAAATTTATAATTGGCAAACCATTTTGGTTAGCCGCACGTTCACATGCAGGTGCAAAGCCTTTTAATGTAACAAGGCTTGTCACTTTAGCCTGTCGAAAATATTCTGAAAATTCAAACTCTGTATAGGCTGGATTAAGCGGAACTGCTGCCCCGGTCACACATGAAGCCAACAAAGTTTTTGACATGTCTGGACCATTTGGTAATACAATTGCTGTTCTTAAAGGTTTCAATTTGTTTTTTTGTTTAGAGAGCGACAAAAGCCATGTAGCAAATTCTGCTACTTGTTCATTTAAATCTTTAAAACTAATTTCCTTAAAATTTCGCCCAACTATTGCTATTTTTGATGGAGTTTTTTTTGCTTTATTCCTAAGCAGAGATAAAATATCTGTAAATGCAACTTTAGAATTCACTCGATGTCACCGCTTCCAGTATTAACCATTCGCAAGTAATCTTCCACAAATACTTTATCAGCCTCCAAATGTGCATGGATCTGTTTAATTTCTGTTTTTGTCAATTTTTGGCCAGCTCCAAGTCGTGCCAAAATATTGATATCATAAAAACGCATTGAATTAGCAAGGTATGCTAATTCATCCAATAAAGTCACATCACCCATTGGAGATGTAATATCACAAATATTATCGGAGCCTAGCCTGACCCAAACTCCAGAAGCTAGAAAATCCAATACTCGCGCAATACAGTTATAGGTAGGTGATTCAACTGGTCGATATTGGCGCATACTTATCGCTGCAGATGGGCAACAAATAACGCCAATATTTTGCTCCGCCATACCACTTACCAGATCCTGAAAACGACTTTCGGAATAAGTTGACGGAGAGATAACGTGAATTAACCAAATAAATGGTTCAGTATTTTTTGGAGTGCCTAATCCAAGTTCCTTAACTAATGATACTATTAACTCAGACTCAGCTTGTGAGCTATGATTTGACTGGTCTGTATGAATATGTATCTTTTTTCCAAGCCGATTAGCAAGGAGCAATGCACGCTGACAACATTCCGTAAATCCAATATGTTTAGGATATTTTGTTTGATCATCTCTTTCCGGTAAGAGACCAATAAAATCTGATAGCTCAGCGCCCTTTTCTAATAAAGACCACCGTTCTGGTTCGTCATCTCTAAAACCAAGCGGAGAATAAGCACCAATCTGGAAATCTAATAAATCACTAAATTCTAATTTTAAGTCATTTAACGTTTGAAGTGCAGAAAGTTGGACACAATCATTAGTAACATCTACTACAGTGTCTGCTCGACTTGTTCCATTTGATACCATTTCTTTCAAGTATGGTAATAATCGATCATGCAAATGCTTAGGTTGATAAAGTGGACTTTGGTGAATCAGCGGAATTAATGAATGTTTTCCAAAAATTGGTAAAGTAGTACCATCAGAAATTTCACTATTCTTTAGGAGTTCGACTGTGCCGTGGTAAGTCCCAGCTCGGTCAAGATGAAGATGGGCGTTAAAGTATCCACCGAGGCTTTCAACTCTGTTATGCAATTCTTTAAAATAAGGTGTCAATTTATTACTCCAAATATAATCCCAATGAAATTTTATAGTCATATAGATCTTATTATATATTAGATACTTATCAATATCATATAAGTTTAAACTACCTACTGTAAAAGCAAACGAAACTATAAAAAGACGCATATTCAGACATAGCAAAATCTCTTAAGCGTCAAGAATATTGATGTCACTAAAATTTTTATCAAATTAAAACTATCCTTACCTTTAGTTTAAATATTACATATGAATTAATATGAATTATATAAATTTACATGTAAATAAAAGACATGATTTATCCGTAAATTTCCCAGACACACAATCTGAAATATTAATAGTACTTAACACTTGGTATTATACAATTTTATATTTGCTGGTACATCTAACTAGTAATTGGTTTTTTGTAGATTGTAATTATATGCCAGATAG
>CAJQKX010000351.1 GCA_905479025.1 uncultured Paraglaciecola sp. | reverse complement strand
GCTGACGGAGCACCAGGTAAACCAGCGGTAACTTCAGGTCTTACCGATTTTCGACGTTCAGATTGGGAATGGGGGTTAGTGTGTTTCAAGATGACTCACCGTAAATCTAGCCTGAGGAAAGTAACTTAAAAAGGCAATGGTTGCTAACCTCAATAAGTCTTATTCTATCGGGACTTGACGCGTATCAATAAGTCGCACACTAGACGCTTTATTAACGACAATATTCTCTTATCTTAAAAGGAATTATATTAGGCATGGTATAAACGCGACATAAATATGAATACGTTATTGTTATCTATTGTCTTAACCCTTGGTTTGCAAGCTTGTAAGCCTGGCCCCGAGTCTCCGATAGGCTTCAGTTTGCCCAAGGGAGATGCCGTTGCGGGTGAGAGGGTTTTTATGAAATATCAGTGCCTAGCCTGTCATAATCTTGAGGGATTTGCATACGATATGGTCAACAAAGAATTTGAACCCCCTGTACTATTGGGCGTTACCTCGATTCGGGTTACCACCTATGCTGATTTGGTAACCTCTGTCATTAACCCCTCACATAAGCTTGCCCGCAACTATCAACTTACACTAATCCAACAAGACGGGGTGTCAAAAATGCTGGTCTTTAATGATGTGATGACCGTCACTGAGTTGATCAATTTAGTCACATTTTTACAACCTAAATATAAGGTGCCTCATGACGAATATACCTATTATGGGCCTTATGAAATTGAGTAAATTAGTGAGCAATTAAGATTCACTGGTGACACACACTGCGTTTTTTTTATTGGAAGCCATTAAAACTGAAGCATCCCAAATTCTATCCCAAATACTGCCAAGCTGACTCAAATCAGGCCGATCACTCACCTTCTCGAAAGTGCCAGTAACAATCCCATTATTTGTTTGCTTGCCTACAAAAAAGTTAAAAACATAACTGCACTCTGCACCCATACGCAAATCAGATAACACAATATTCTGTTCATCCTGCTTAACCGAATAAAAACCTTTCGTGAACCATTGAAGTCTCTGCACGCCCCATTCATTTTGAATATTATCGAGTAGATAATCTGACGAATGATAAACATCTAAACTCACATCAGATACTGCATCAAAAATAGATACATAGCCCACATAATACTGTTCATCTGACATGATCAATATCCGCCAGAGCAAGGTGGATAAAGGTGCAGGCGTACTCAAATAATGATTAGCTTTAATCTGCCTATCGTTTAGGGCTATGGCGACTTTGTCGTCTATATAAACTTTTACTGCCAAAGACCAACATAGATAAAAGCTGCTAATTACTATCCCAAGCATATTCATTTTAAAGGCGCGTTTAGGTTTAATGTTAGGTAACAAGACAACAATAAAAGCGATCAATAAAGGCAAGGTATAAATAGGGTCAATAATAAACACATTAGATACAGCAAAGGGATACTCGGTGATAGGCCATAACAATTGTGTACCATAAACCGTGAAACTGTCTAAAATACCATGGGTAGATAAACACAGAAATATCATCCAAAACCAGTGTTTTTTATATTGTGTTGCCCCTTGATGACATATGGTTATGAACCATACAATCAATGGGCTGATCAACAAATGCACCAGTAAAGAATGGCTAAATCCTCGATGATAAGTGAAAGCTTCAACTTCACCTGCATAAGGCAAAAATACATCTAAGTCCGGCAAAGTACCCAGAATCGCGCCATAGATAGCCGCTTTGCGACCCACTTTGCGGCCTAGTACTGCATAACCAACCGCCCCTCCTAATACTGCTTGCGTTAATGAATCCATACTGCCCTTGTATACTTAACTATTCATGATTGGGTACGAGCTAACTCTCAAGTTTAGACCAGTTAAACCATACATTTCCTATATCATCATCCCAAATATATTCCGATGCTAATTTTGCATCATGATGACACTTCAGGTGCATTCTTGCCGAAATACACTCATTAGAATATCTCCTTTAAATATTTTATTTATCAAAATAATGAACTATATGTAATACCTAATGACTTAATATTACTGAAGATTGTATTGGCATGTTAAGTCTCAGCAATTAAGGAGTACAAGGTGAAAAATAAATATTTCATTAGATTTCGTGAATTTCTTAGGCTAACAGGCCATGCATTTAAAATAAATAAATCATCAATAGTGATCATAGATTGCCCCGATATTATTTTCATATTCGAGCAAGACTGTGTGGTAGTAAAACGCCCATTATTACCGCTTCGCAAGATCAGATATTCGCGCCTCAATTATGATCGTTTATTAAATCTGGGGATATCTCCCAATTAAATATACACGGTTACCTTAAATAGACCGGCAGTGAAGTTTTCCTCTATTAGATACATTATCCTGATGCTAATAATTGGGAAAATGAGTACTCTGCAGCAATCACTTATTTTTGTTCTAAAGTGTTAGCTATCGATTTATACATAAAACGCACTAACAAACAGCACCACAACACATCTCTCACACAATGATACAGGTATACATTGTGGGTGACCCATACTGGAACATTTTAGAAAAAAAGGTCTATAAACTAACGAACTAGCTTTAATCAAAATCCAGAAATAAAGTGGTTTACATACTCATTTCTTCGGCTATTTTTAAACATTCTGGGTGGGGTTATGATGTGTCGCCATTTCAGTTTTCACTCTAAATATGGCCCAATACGTTTACATTTTCGACTGGACTCTTTTTGAAATAATCAGTTGCGACTCTTAATATTACGAGGGTTTATTTCATGACAACCCTTAGTAATCATTTAAGAGCCAGCGTATTATTTGTTCTTAATTTGCTTACTATGCTCCCACTCAAAAAGAATCGAGTGTTAGAATACCCCTATAAGACATTAATAGGAAAACTCATGAAATTTATTATTTTAGTTGTTGCTATTGCATTGACGATTTTCTACTTCGCTAGAAACTCAATAAATAAAAAAGAAGCGGTTGAAAATATTGCGATAGGAAAGGATTTTTTAGCAAAAAATAAAACTATTGAAGGTGTGATTGAAACGGCTTCTGGTTTGCAATATCAAGTATTACAAAAGGGTGAAGGAAGTGAGCACCCAAGTGCGAGCACAAAGGTAAAGGTTCATTACCACGGTACGTTATTGGACGGCACTGTATTTGATAGCTCAGTAGAACGGGATGAACCTATCAATTTCCCTTTAAACCAAGTCATAAAGGGGTGGACCGAGGGGGTTCAATTAATGGTTGTTGGTGATAAATTTAAATTTTTTATTCCATCTGAATTAGGATATGGCAATAGAGCCACGGGGAAAATAACCTCAGGCTCTTTACTCATTTTTGAAGTAGCCCTTTTAGACATCCAATAATGAAGTAGATACCTGTCGATACGATGACTGATAGTCTGCTTAGTGCAAGTTAGATGAACAAATTGCGTTATGGCCACTTACAGATAATGATGTACATAACGAAAATACAGTTGCAGTGTCAGGTATCTCACTTGTGTTTCAAATGCATTTAGCCATCACGTATAACATAACTGACA